>JAPKCR010000708.1 GCA_026421135.1 Sulfitobacter sp.
AAGCTGATGACCAATGCAGGCCATATTCGCGGGTCTGCCTGGATCAAATTTCCTCGCGTGCTGTGTGAAAAATGGAGCCATGAAAACGTCGTTCTGCTGGGCGATGCCTCGGCGACGGCGCATTTTTCAATTGGGTCAGGCACTAAACTAGCGTTGGAATCCGCGATCTCGCTGGCGAAGCATGTGACCGATGATGCGGATTTGGTCACAGCCTTTCAAAAATACGAGGACGCTCGGCGTTTGGAAGTTTTGCGCCTGCAGTCGGCGGCGCGCAATTCGGTCGAGTGGTTCGAAGATGTCGAGCGCTATCTTGACCTTGATCCGGTGCAGTTGAATTATTCGATGCTAACCCGCAGCCAGCGCATCAGCCATGAAAACCTGCGCGCGCGCGATCCAAAATGGCTTGGCGGGGCCGAGGCATGGTTCATGGAGCAAGCCGGCGCAGGCACCAATCTACCCGCCCGTGCGCCAATGTTTGCGCCGTTCCAGCTGCGCGATATGAAACTTGAAAACCGCATCGTCGTGTCGCCCATGGCGCAATATAAAGCCGTTGATGGCATGCCGACCGATTGGCATTTGATTCATTACGGTGAACGGGCCAAGGGCGGGGCAGGGCTGGTCTATACCGAAATGACATGCGTGTCGGCCGATGGTCGGATTACGCCGGGGTGTACGGGGCTTTATACACCTGAGCATGAGGCTGCATGGAAGCGGTTAACCAAATTTGTCCACACGGAAACCAGCGCAAAAATCTGCTGCCAGATCGGCCACGCTGGCCGCAAAGGGTCGACGCAGGTCGGTTGGGAAAAGATGGATGCGCCTTTGCCATCCGGCAACTGGCCGGTGCTATCCGCCTCGGCGATCCCGTGGTCCGACGAAAACGCGACCCCCAAGGCAATGACCCGGGCCGATATGGATGAAGTGACAGCGCAGTTCGTTGCTGCCGCGCAGATGGCCGATCGTGCGGAGTTTGACATGATCGAACTGCATGCGGCGCACGGGTATCTGATCTCGTCGTTTATCTCGCCGCTGTCAAACACGCGCGATGATGAATACGGCGGCATTCTGGAAAACCGGATGCGATACCCGTTGGAGGTCTTTACGGCAATGCGTGCTGTCTGGCCCTCGGGCAAACCGATGTCAGTGCGAATTTCGGCAACTGACTGGGCCGGTGATGACGGCGTCACACCTGAAGAAGCCGTTGAAATCGCAGCGATGTTTGACGCAGCAGGGGCGGATATTATTGACGTCTCCGCCGGTCAAACCTCGACCCAAGCCAAGCCCGTTTACGGGCGCATGTTCCAAACGCCATTCTCGGACCGGATCCGCAACGATGGCGGGATCAAGACGATGGCCGTCGGCAACATATTCGAGGCAGATCACGTGAATTCGATCCTTATGGCAGGGCGGGCCGATCTGGTCTGCCTAGCGCGGGCGCATCTGGCGGACCCTTATTGGACGCTGCACCAGGGGGCCGCAATTGGCGATCGCCAAGCCGTCTGGCCCAAACCTTACGAAGCAGGCCGCGATCAGGCATGGCGCAATGCCGACCGAACAGCAGAACAAGAGGGGCGCGTCTGATGGCCCATATCGTGATCACGGGCGGCGGCACGGGCGTTGGCGCTGAAATTGCGAGGGCGGTCGCGGCCACGGGGGCGGCTGTGACAATTATGGGCCGCCGAGAGGGGCCATTGAGGGACCAAGGGCTGCCCTATCAGGTGTGCGATGTCACTGATGCCGATGCTGTAGCTGTGGCATTCAAGACGGCAGTCGCAGAAAACGGGCCCGTGACAGGGGTGGTTGCCAACGCCGGTGCAGCCCATTCAGCACCTTTCGAAAAGATGACCGCAGCCGATTTGACCGACATGATGAGTGTGAACGTGACGGGCGTTTTCAATGTCTGGCAAGCGGCAGTCGCGGGGATGAAATCGGCGGGGGCAGGGCGGTTGATCGTCGTGGCCTCGACCGCTGGCCTCAAGGGCTATCCCTATGTGGCAGGCTATGTCGCAGCCAAACATGGGGTGGTCGGGCTGACCCGTGCCCTGGCGGTTGAGCTGGCGCGCACGGGCATAACTGTAAACGCAATCTGCCCCGGCTTTATCGACACGCCACTATTGGAAAAGTCG
>JAPKCR010000709.1 GCA_026421135.1 Sulfitobacter sp.
ATGCCCTCACGGCGGCACAGCTCAGCAATGCTGTCTTCACCACGCAGGCCATCCAGCACAATGCGGATCTTCTCTTCTGATGAATAGTGTTTGCGCGTCGCCCGTTTGATATCTTTGACGATCTTCTCGCCAGGGCTTTTACGTGGTCCAGTTGTTTGTCTCATCTTCCACTCCTCAGTGGTGACGATGAGCCAAGAACACTCTCTTATCAAATACCGCTATTTGGACCCATAGGCGCTGACGTCAGACAGTGTCACCAGTAAATACAATTTTGCTAGACCGCGTTCCTAAAGCAGTCATTGGTACAGCTGCGGCGAAATGGTGCTTCGTCCGCAGTCTGGGAATTCGACCTCTGATCCTTGTTGCACTCTGCACGAATGGCTGGTTTTCCCGCCGCGCGGCAGCACCGAATTTTACGCTGACGCAGCATTTTCCACGCTGCGAGCGCATGCAGCGAGAAAAGTGAATTCACACAATGGGCTCTCCCGACACCTTTGCTGCATCGTGCTCGAAGGTCTGGTTCAGGAAATACCGACTTTCGCTGCAACACGTTCGAACTCAACAGATGCGGACAAAACCGACATTCGTTTTTCTTACTTTGCTCACGCAGCATTTGTTCGCGCGTGCAGCACCAACATTGCGGCAACGCAGCGATTTTCACCGAAGCGGCCATTCGAACGGGTAGAAAAAGGTAGAAACCAAACCGCCCTTTCGCTGCGCCTTGCATAAACTCGAAAGACGCAGGACAAAACCGACCTAAGCCACACTTGGGCTAATTTCGGCTAGTGGGAATTCTCAGACGACCTCGACCGTTTGCATCATACCGCGATCTTCGTGGCGCAGAACATGGCAGTGGATGACGAACTTGCCGGTGAAGGTCTCGAACCGAGTTTTGTAGGTGATGGTGCCCGGACCGTCGTTCGTCCTGAATGGAAGCGCGACGGTATCCTGCCACCGGCGACGTGGATCATCTTTTGCAAGTTCAACGCCGTTGATGTGGGTCACAAGGAACGGGTTGACGTGAATATGGTGTGCGTGGACCGCATTGGTGCTGTTCTCGATGGTCCATTCTTCGGCGGTGCCGCGTTGCATCACGTGTTTTACCTCGCCTGAATACTGTTCTCCATCTATATTAAAGCCACCCTGGAAATCGATGACTCGGCGTGGAAGTGGGTTGTCATCGAACGCGGGCATTGCAGGGGTGGGGAGTGTTGGATCGTCGGACCACAAGTGGTCCACCGGGTCGCCCGTGATTTCGATATTCAACACAATCGGGAAAAGGACGACATATTATCAGGTTATCCCTCCTTCACTAGGTATTCTATCGTCGTCCACCAGATAGCCTTTTTCAAAATAAACCCTCCCGCAATGTCGGTTTGAATGTTTACCATTCGACTAGAAGGTACAGAGGCAATTAGGTGTCTGGTTAACTTGGAGGAAAATAAATGCAATTTATGTGTCTTATCTATGCTGATCCCGCTGCGGGCCCGCAACCTGGAACCGAGGAGTTTGGGCCGTTCATGCACGGCTATCAGGCGTTCACAGAAGCTGTAAAAAAGGACGGCAAGATGTTGCATGCTGATGCGCTGAAAGGTGTTGAGACAGCGACATCTGTATCTGTGCGTGGTGGAAAAACTGAAGTTATGGACGGGCCATTTGCGGAAACCAAGGAACACTTGGGTGGTTATTATTTGCTGGAGTGTGCGGATTTGGACGAGGCTGTGAAATACGCCGCTCAAATCCCGACAGCAGAGCATGGTCGCATTGAAGTACGTCCGGTGATGGTCTGGGATAGTTGAGCTAGCAGATGCTGCCCCCACAATCTTTAGACCGCGCGATTGAACGTTGCGTTCGTGAAGAGTGGGGGCGCATTTTGGCGTCGCTGGTGAAGCGCCTAGGCGATTTTCAACTGGCTGAGGATTGTTTGCAAGATGCGGTCCTTGTCGCGATGAATACTTGGGCGGTTAAGGGATTGCCTAAATCCCCGGCTGGCTGGTTGATTTCTGTCGCGCGAAGGAAGGCGATCGACCGGATGCGGCGTTCCTCGAATTTCGCTTCTAAGCAGGGCGAGATTGCTTATTTGATGGATATAGAAAGCGTTACGGAGGACGAGGTAGAAGGAT
>JAPKCR010000710.1 GCA_026421135.1 Sulfitobacter sp.
CAGCCATCTGCGATGAAATACGCACAACAAGAACCCACGGTGGCCGACGCCGATTGGATATTGATGTTCGATGCTGATGAATTTCTGTGCATTAACTATGGCGATGGCACCTTGGACCCGATGCTTGATGCGGCGGGCGACGCCAATGGTATCATCATTACCTGGCGCATTTTCGGCTCTGGCAATGTCGTTGATTGGTCGCGTGAGCCGGTCTCTGAACAGTACCTTTATGCCGCGCCACCGACCTGGAACAAGGGCTGGGGCGTAAAGACGCTGTTCAAATTCGACCCGGACAAATGGAAAATTGGCATCCATCGCCCATCGATCAAGAACAAGCATCTGGAAACCGGTTTCCCCGATACGGTCAAATGGCTGAACGGTTCCGGCCTTCCTATGGAGGATTATTTCAAGTTTCGCGGCTGGCGGTCGATCCGGCGCACCGTGGGCTATCAATGGGCGCAGCTGAACCACTATGCGGTGAAATCCATCGACAGCTACGCGATCCGAAAGTTCCGCGGCAACGTGAACAACAAGAAGGACAAGTATAACGCCGATTATTGGTCCCTTCAGGACCGTAACGAAGTGTATGACGACAAAATTTTGCGCTATACTGAGAGACGCAACGCGATCATGGACGAATTGTTGACTGATCCGGTTCTGTCACAGCTACATTGGGCCGCTATTGACCGGGTCGAGGCACGGCTGGACGAATATCGCAAAACCGACGCCTATGAAGAGCTGAAAGCGTCGTTGATAGAAGCATCAAAGGTGCCAATAACGCAGATTGTTGCCAAGCCCCCCAAAGCCCGCGACCCCGCTGAAATCGCAGCCCTTATGTCGCAGGTCGAAAAGAACAACGCGGACCGCCCCGCCGAGGAACGCCGCAAAAAGCCGGAACGCGAGTTTGCTGATGTGAGCGAGGGCGGGGACGGTTTCGTGCCAGGAGAGATTGACGTCACCGCCGAAACAGCCGTTGAATGGGTGCCCAACCACGATATTGCCTTGCCTGCTGATGTACGGATTTTCGCGCAAAATACGCTTGAATTGGTGATGCGCGGGAAATACCAGCGCCGGATGGCCCGCAAGATCGGCCGCATGGTCGAGGACGGCCAGAAGGTTCTGGATTTAGGTGCAGGTGTTGGGTTTTTATCGATCTTTACTGCCAAAGAGGTCCCGCAAGCCGTTGTGATCGCGCAGGAAGACAACGCATCGCGCATGCAGATCATGCGCAATGTTCTGTCGCATAATGCACTGTCGCTGGGTGATCAGTTGAATATGACGACTGCTCAGGTCGTGTTTCCCGGTGATGATGCCAAGACGGCTGCGCAGATCAATCAGATGATCGTCGATGAAAAACCCGACGTGCTGCGCGCCAGCTATGAACAGATCGGTGCGAAACTGTTAAGCCAGCTTAAACTGGGTACTGTCAAACGGATCGTTCTGATCGGCCCTGCGATTACGACCTTTCTGCAAGAACAGAAAAAGATGAATGACCCCGCCTTGACCCCCTCGGAAGACCTAAGCGTGCCAGAGTTTATTATCATTTCACCCAAAACGCCGGATTAGTCGTAATAGCCGATGCGCCGCGCCAGATCCTGCCCGCCTTCGGTTTTCAGAATCTCTGTCAGGCGGGTTTGCCGCAGATCTAGCGATTGCGCATGCAATTCCGCAAGAACCGGATCAGCCTTCAGAAAATCATAAATTTCCTGTGCCGCAGGCGACAATCCCACATTGCTGGTGTCCGTGCCCCCAGTGCGGTTGGCGTTTTTCCAATATTGCTCAGACGCACCAAGGCGGTCGGCGTGCACAGCATCACCACGATCTACCTTTAGCAAAAATTCGGCTGCAGATTTGATGGAATAGTGGTTAACCTGACCGAAGGCGCGAGTAGGGATGGCATTGATGCCCTTATAGTCGCTATCCGTGAATGATGCGGGCATTTCCTCGCCTGATCCGTTGATCCACTTGTAACCAGTTGTTGAAAACGTCTTGGTCACTGGGCGGTGGGGGCGGCGTGGCCCTTTAATTGTGTTGCGGTACAGGGTCTTGACTGCCGTAATGATTTCTTCGCTGCTTTGGTCCGCGCCGTCCAAATCCGCAGTGGTTCGAGTATAGCGGGTG
>JAPKCR010000080.1 GCA_026421135.1 Sulfitobacter sp.
GAATGCCAAAGAGGGAACCATCACTTTTGATACTGATGACGGCACCGAGATGACCCTGCCGTTAACGGGTGGCAATGTGAAGTTGCAGTGGAAGCCGGACTTTGGCGCGCGTTGGGCCGCCTTGGGTGTCGATTTTGAAATGTACGGAAAAGACCATTCGACCAACACGCCGATCTACGATGCGATCTGCCGGATTTTGGGGGCAAAAGCACCTGAACATTTCACATATGAATTGTTCCTAGATCAGGACGGCCACAAGATTTCGAAATCATCGGGCAATGGTTTGACGATTGATGAATGGCTGACCTACGCCAGCGCTGAATCGCTGTCGTATTTTATGTATCTCAAGCCCAAGACGGCAAAGCGGATGTATTTCGACGTTATTCCAAAGGCCGTTGATGAGTATCACCAGCAATTGCGCGCCTATGAGACACAGGATGATAAGGCCAAACTGAACAATCCGGTCTGGCACGTCCACAGTGGTGATGTGCCCAAGTCGGATATGATCGTGCCCTATTCGATGTTGCTGAACCTTGCATCCGTTTCCTCTGCCGAGGAAAAATCGCAGCTTTGGGGGTTCATCCAGCGGTATGCGCCGGATGCAACACCCGAAGGGAACCCGGGTATGGACGCTGCTGCAGATCATGCGGTGCGGTATTACAATGACTTTGTGAAGCCGACAAAAGTGTTCCGCGCCCCGACCGATCTGGAACGCGAAGCTTTGGAAGATCTGCGTGATCAGCTAAAGACGTGGGATGGTGGTCTGGATGCCGAAGCGTTGCAGACAATGGTTTTTGCCGTCGGCAAAGAACGATTTGATCCATTGCGGGATTGGTTCACAGCGCTCTACGAGGTCCTTTTGGGGGCCAGCCAAGGACCGCGGTTCGGCGGCTTCATCGCGCTTTACGGGGTGGAAGAAACCATCACCTTGATTGATGCCGCATTGGCAGGAAAACTGACCGAGGCGTGAAACTCTTGTCCTGTGATGGTCGTGACTTACCTTAAGTCATGACTATCGCAAGGGAGTTTCAAATGCGCGGTGTATTCGTTTCAGTGATTTTCGGTTTGGTTGTGACGGTGCTCACTGCCGTTGGGGCGACCGCCCAACAAGCCGAAATAAAAGGTACAATCGACCAGCAATTTGAAGCGTTCAAAGTAGACGACTTTGAGGGTGCATTCGAATTCGCGAGCCCAAATTTGAAGCAAATGTTTCAGTCACCTGAGAACTTTCGACGGATGATAACCACGGGCTACCCCATGGTTTGGCGACCCGCCGAGGTGAGGTATCTCGAGTTGAGAGAAGTTGGCGGATCGCTTTGGCAAAAGGTGCAGATTACCGATACTAAGGGATATACCCATCTGCTGGACTACCAGATGGTGGAAACCGCCGATGGATGGCGAATAGCGTCCGTTCAGATGCTAAATGCTCCGGCGGTTTCAGCTTAGCCCCATTTTTTACCAAGAAGTGAAACCGATGGGTCTTCGCCATTTCAGACTGGAAAGGCAACTGGCGCTTTTCGTCTGTTCCAGCGCACGGTGCCGTTAGCGCCAATTAACAAACCAACACTATCCAGATGCGCATGCCGGCAAGTCGCCGGGGTTTCGCAACAAACGGACCGAGGTGCATATGCCGCGGTTTCCGAAAGGGGATAGTGATGAACAAGGCAATTACGGACGGGCTTGTCCTGACACCTGCAGTCTTTGCAAACGGTCTGGACTCGTACTCAAACGGCGATGGAACTGCCGGATCTGATACCTATGCCAATGCAATCAATGCGGCATTCATTCCTGCGGACCAGGACTTTGGCGGCGCGCTAGAGGTGATCAAAACGCAAAGCACCCAAAAGCTACGCTATATGGGGCAGACCCCGCTGCTACCAGGCTGCTATTTGCGTATCACGGCCAAGGTGAAGGCGATCAGTGGCAATCTTCCGTCGGTGCGGATTGCGGGTTATCCGGCCCTTGGAAATGGCAGTCGCGTCGGAGGGCTAACCGAATCTGGGCCATCCGTCCAACTGACCAGCTATGGCGAAGTCGTCGAGGTCAGCGCGATCGTTGGATCCGGCGACCGCGGTGGCGTGGATATGGTTTGGGGGACCAGCCCGGTTTATGGGCACTTTGGTCTGGATTTGACGGGTCAGAATGGCGGCGTGGTGCGCATTGATGATTTGCAGATCGAAGACATCACCAGCGCTTTTCTTCTTGATATGTTGGCTCAAATCGACGTGCGTGATTACGGTGCAGTGGGGGATGGGGTCACCGATGATACCGCTGCATTTAATGCGGCAAATGCGGCGGCTGATGGTCGACGGGTGCTGATTTCAAAAGGAACCTATTTGCTGAACGGGGATGTCACGTTTGATACCGAAACCCTGTTCGAGGGAAAAGTGACTATGCCTGCGACGGCGGTCCTGCAACTGCGTCATAACTTTGATCTGCCCCACTATATCGATGCCTTCGAGACCGAGGAAATTGCCTTTCGTAAGGCCTTTCAGGCGCTTTTGAACAATGCCGATCACGAATCTTTGGATATGGGTGGGCGCAAGGTTTATGTGACCGGACCGATTGATATGCAGGCCGCCACGCCAGAGCGGACAAGCTATGCTACCCGCCGGATCATTCGCAACGGTCAGTTCGAGGCGGCCATCAATGGCAATTGGGATACTATCACGGTCACTTCGCAAGGTACCTATTCGCCATCCGACGCGCGCAAGCTGACCAATGTCACCAACATTGCCAATATTCCGGTTGGTGCCCATGTATCGGGTGCCGGGGTCGGGCGTGAAATTTACGTTCGGGAAAAGAATGTTGCCACCCAAGAAATCACCTTGAACGCGCCGCTATACGATGCGGCCGGCACGCAGAATTTCAGCTTTTCGCGCTTCCAATACATGTTGGATTTCAGCAATTTCGGATCGCTCAGCAAGTTCGTGCTGTCTGACATCGAGATCCAGTGCAACAACGTAGCAAGCGGCATAAACCTTGCGCCATCGGGTGTTACGTTTCATGTGCGCGACTGCTTTGTCTCGCGCCCAAAAGACCGGGGGATCACGTCTATCGGGGGCGGATGTCAGGGCATGTTCATTGACCGCTGCCAGTTTCTGTCATCAGAGGATGGTTTGAATGTTGCAGACCGAACGAGCATTGGCATTAACTGCAACGCCAATGACGTTAAAATCCGTGACAACCGTGCCACCCGGTTCAGGCATTTTGCGCTGGTCGCAGGCCAGAATAACATCATCACAGGCAACCATTTCTTCCAAGGGGATACGGTGACCAACGGTATACGATCTGCAGGCTTGATCATTGCCGCGCAGCACACCGGGTCACTTGTTCAGGGCAACTATATCGACAATTGCTTTATCGAGTGGACGAACGAGCAAGACCAGGCACCTGACTACAGCAGTGAGTATTCGTTTAGCTCGCTGTCGATTACCGGTAATATCTTTCTATCTGGCGAGGTTGCCCCGTGGTTCAGCTATATCGTGATCAAGCCGCATGGTGCCGGGCATATAGTCAATGGTTTAACAATAAATGATAACCGGTTTCGCAGTCTGAACGGCCCAATTGATCGTGTGGAACGTATCGATACCAGTTTTGCCGATATGGATTTTTCGCGCATGCGTAATATCGAGATGTCGGGAAATTCGTTTCACGGTGTGAACTATCCTGTCTCCAACCCCGTGCAGGTCGAGTATTCGCAATCCAGCGCTGCGCAAACATGGACGGTAGATATATCAGAGCGGTTCCCCTTTGGTGGCTGGGCGATCGCGGTGGACAGCATCACGATGGACGGGCCTGTGCG
The DNA here is from genome assembly GCA_026421135.1 of Sulfitobacter sp. Taxonomy (GTDB): domain Bacteria; phylum Pseudomonadota; class Alphaproteobacteria; order Rhodobacterales; family Rhodobacteraceae; genus Sulfitobacter. Next base: position 3,806 of record JAPKCR010000080.1, read on the forward strand.
AAATACATCAAATGTTGCGCAGTTCACGGTGCCCTATGTATTGACGGATCAAGGGGCGAACCGTGATTTGCTGAACCTGGTCTGGAACACCAGCGTAAAGGGTTCCATCTTTATGCAGGCGCGCATGGACAAGCGTTAACGAAACGGGGCCTTTCGCTGGCAAATGTTTGCGAAAGGCCTCAAAACTCCCGCCAAATCGATAATTTGAGCAGCGAATTGCCCGCATTGCCGATTTGTGTTTCCCCACCGATTTGCAGCCGGATATCAGGCCTGCGTTTGATTGGCCTGACTAGGATGGAAGGCGCGATTGATGTGGCGTTGCTATTCACCATTTCCGAGTGAAATACCTGAATCATTCCGGCAAAACGCTCGTTGAAATTGAGGCCGATTGTGCTGTCGATTTTTACAGTGTGGTTTGCGTCGTAAACACCTAGCAAGATTGACCCGTCAACAGCAATCCAGCCATTTAAGTGCTTTAGCTGATAGCCACGACCCCAAGAGAGGGCGGCCTGAAGATCTGGGCGGACGCCGTCGCTGGACCAATCAGCACCCATACCCAGTTCATAGGACCAAACGCTTGGTCGGTCACGTTTGCCAAAGGGGCGGCGCAAAAAGATTTTGGCAGATCCTGACTGAACACCGGCGGCAGAGGTGAAAAATGCGACTTCCGCGCCCAACGTCAGGTCGTCCCGAACGCCATACTCCAAATAGGTGGTTTGAGAAATATCCCGGAAAAGGTTGCTGCTGGCCGTCACAGAAGAAAAGCCACTGCCCTTTTCGCGGAGCCATGCGCCTGCGTTCGCTGTGCTTACGTCGAGCAGGAAAAGCAAAATCACCAATTTAGGAAGCATGTCCAATTTACCGCCCTTTCGCGGGAAACATGCTTAATGAAGTTTAATATAATACTTACGGTTTGAAATGAAATTTCCATAGAAAAGGGCCAGCAGAATGATCTGCCGGCCCTGTTTCTGTCGTGAGAGGGTCTTAGATATTTACGGTTCCGCCGCGTGGACCTGCCAGCAGCCAGACGATAAAGCCAACAACCGGGAACACCAGAATGCCTATGACCCAAAGGATTTTCGCAAGCGTCGATGCGCCCGAACCCAGAACTTTGATGATCGCGTAAATGTCGGCGATCAAGATGATCAGGCCTAGAATACCATATTCCATAGTTTCTCTCCTTGAGATTTGTTCTGGGAGGTAAACTTACTAATGTCGAATTTTGTTCCCAATCGCGTGAGAATAAGTTGAACTCTTGGTGAGGATGGGCATTTTAAGCACTATCGAGATGTTTCTGACGCGGGTTCGCAAGCCCCGCGCCAGAAACATATGACGCTTGATTGTGTCCTAACGCTTTTTCCCACCATAACGCGATTTACCACCGCGCATGCCGCCGCGACCGCCAGTTGACCGGCCGGACGCCTTTTGTGCATCATCAACGGCTCTTTCGACCGCGTATTGTCGCGCCATTGGGTCGTCGGCGATCGCCAGATCAACAGCCTCGAGCCGTTTGACCTCGTCACGCAGGCGTGCAGCTTCCTCAAATTCCAAGTTCTCGGCAGCCTTGCGCATATCCGTGCGCAACCCATCCAGAACGGTCTGCAAATTGCCCCCGGCTAGCGGATTGTCGATTTTGGCGGTGACGCGGTTCATGTCAACGTCGCCCTTGTAGAGCCCTGCAAGAATATCTTCGACATTCTTTTTTACGGTCGTGGGCGTAATGCCGTGCAACTCGTTATAGGCGACCTGCTTGGCGCGCCGCCTGTCTGTTTCGCCCATCGCACGTTCCATAGATCCGGTGATGCGGTCCGCATACATGATCACGCGGCCTTCTGCGTTACGCGCGGCACGGCCAATCGTCTGGATTAACGAGGTTTCAGAACGCAAGAACCCTTCTTTGTCGGCATCCAGAATGGCCACCAACCCACACTCGGGAATGTCCAATCCCTCGCGTAGAAGGTTGATACCAATCAGCACGTCAAACGCCCCCAAGCGCAGATCGCGTAAGATTTCGATCCGTTCAATCGTATCGATATCGCTGTGCATATAGCGTACACGAATACCCTGTTCGTGCATGTATTCCGTCAGATCCTCAGCCATGCGTTTGGTCAGCACTGTACACAGCGTGCGGAACCCGTCGGCGGCGACCTTGCGGACCTCGTCCAACAGATCGTCGACCTGCATTTCAACAGGGCGAATTTCGATCATTGGATCGATCAATCCGGTTGGGCGAATGATCTGTTCAGTGAACACGCCACCAGTTTGTTCAATTTCCCACGCGGCAGGGGTGGCGGATACGAACACCGACTGCGGGCGCATGGCATCCCATTCCTCGAATTTAAGAGGCCGGTTATCCATGCAAGACGGCAGGCGGAATCCGTGTTCTGCCAAGGTAAATTTGCGCCGATAGTCGCCTTTGTACATGCCGCCGATCTGCGGCACGGAAACGTGGCTTTCATCCGCGAAAACGATCGCGTTGTCAGGAATGAACTCAAAAAGCGTGGGGGGCGGTTCGCCCGGCGCACGGCCCGTCAAATAACGTGAATAGTTTTCAATCCCGTTGCAGACGCCTGTGGCTTCCAGCATTTCGATGTCAAAGTTACAACGTTGCTCAAGCCGTTGCGCCTCAAGCAGTTTGCCTTCGGAAACCAGCTGATCGAGCCGCATCCGCAGCTCTTTCTTGATGCCGATGACTGCTTGGTTCATCGTCGGTTTGGGCGTCACATAGTGGCTGTTGGCGTAAACTCGAATTTGATCAAACGTACCGGTCTTTTCACCCGTAAGCGGGTCGAATTCTGTAATGCTTTCCAGTTCCTCGCCAAAGAATGACAGACGCCATGCGCGGTCTTCAAGGTGGGCAGGAAATATCTCGAGCGAATCGCCGCGTACCCGGAACGTGCCCCGCTGGAACGCGGCATCATTGCGTTTATACGCTTGCGCGATCAGATCGGCGATGACCTTACGCTGGTCATAGGTTGCACCAACCTTAATATCTTGGGTCATCGCGCCATATGTTTCGACAGAGCCGATACCGTAGATGCACGACACGGACGCAATGATGATCACATCGTCGCGTTCCAGCAAAGACCGCGTGGCCGAGTGGCGCATACGGTCGATCTGTTCGTTGATCTGCGATTCTTTCTCGATGAAAGTGTCGGACCGCGCGACATAGGCCTCGGGCTGATAGTAGTCATAATAGCTGACAAAGTATTCGACGGCGTTGTCGGGGAAGAATCCTTTGAATTCACCATATAGCTGTGCCGCCAACGTCTTGTTTGGGGCCAAAATAATTGCCGGGCGCTGCGTTTCCTCAATGACCTTGGCCATCGTGAAAGTCTTGCCTGTGCCGGTCGCACCCAACAACACTTGATCGCGTTCACCGGCGCGCACGCCTTCGGACAGCTCCTTGATTGCTGTTGGTTGGTCGCCAGCGGGTTCAAATTCTGTAGACAAAACAAAACGATGACCGCCCTCAAGCTTGGGGCGGCTACGCACGTCGGGTGCGGGATTTGATAGGAACGCTTCCTTGCGTTCTGGCAAACTGTCAGAGTGGGCGTAGGCCATGGCAAAGTCCTTTGGGGTCGCCCCTAAGGTGTCATGTTTTTGCGCAGGTTCAAGGGGCAGGCCGGCAAACGACCCAACTGAGTTCTATTCCGTAAGCCGCTTGCGGTTGGCGCGTACCTTTTCGCTGACTGGTGCCATAGCGGCGGTCATGATTTGGTCAGGGCTGCCGCCCGCCATTGCGGCATGCGTCGCCGCCTTATACGCTTGGGCCATTGTGGGCCCTTTTTCCTTAACCATCCGAGAATTTTCGCCACTTGCATGTGGCATCGCGCCCGCCATTCCTAAGATTCGCAGGGTCATAACGGCTTGGGTATCAACTAACAGAGACGTAAATTGGGCGTTTAAGGCCAACATATTCAGGGGATTCATGGCTTCGCTCCAATTTGCTAACCCTAGTGTATGCTGC
>JAPKCR010000081.1 GCA_026421135.1 Sulfitobacter sp.
GCCGGAAATCGAGACGGAACCTCCGCTTACGACGGGTTAAGCCCACACGCATCATAAGAAACCTGGTCTGCCGCCTGCAATATCACGAGCGGCAGACTAGGTATTCTGCGGATAACTGATGACGGCCAGATAACGCGCAGGCAGTTTTACCAACACCTCGGGGCCATGCGCGGCGTCAGCATCAAAGAAAAGCGTATCGCCGGGTTTCAGCGGGTAAACTGAATCGCCGTGGCGATAATCGACTTCACCTTCAAGCATGTAAATCGTCTCGATTCCACCATGCTGGAACGTCGGGAAAATATCCGCCTCATCTGACAGGCAAATCAGATAGGGTTCGACAATCACGCCGCTGGCGTTTGCACCGATGTGACCTAAAAGGTTATACTGATGGTTGGCGCGGGTGCCTTCACGCTCAAGCTCTACACCTTCGCCCGCTTTGGTGTGAACGGCCATGCGGGTTTCTTCAAAGCCACGAAAAAAAGCGGTCAATGGCACAGACAAGGCGTTCGCCAAGGTTTGAAGTGTCGTCAATGATGGCGATGTATTCCCGTTTTCAATCTTGGAAAGCATCCCGATCGACAACCCCGTGGCTGCCGAAAGTTCAGCCACCGTTATCTCTTGTTTGCGGCGAAACGCGCGGACCTCGCGACCTATTGCGACCTCCAGGACCTTTTCACGGTGCTCTGGCACACGGTGGGGATCTTGCTTTAGGTCAGTTGGGGTCATGAGGGTGTCCAGTTTACTTTGTGATAATGCACATACCGTCTTATTCTCTCGGGGCAAGCGATCAGATTAAAATGACCTTTGTATTCCCCTAGTCTAGCATGAATGTTTCCTGTTAGGATAGATTCATGACCCGTGATGAAACAATACATATTGGCTTTCTAATTTTCCCTGGCTTTCCCATGGCCTGTTTGACGTCGATGATCGAACCCCTAAGGGCCGCAAACGAAATTGCCGGAAAAGAAGCGTTCGGTTGGAAGTTGTTATCCGAAGACGGACAACGGGTCGAGGCAAGCGCGCATGTTTGGTTCGAACCTGATCTATCGCTAAGCGATTGTGACGGCGTTGATCAGCTGTTCTTGCTCAGCGGCCCTTCCTCACAGTTTGCGCATCGGTCTGCATCCGAAGGAAAGCTGCGCAAATTGGCCCGCCACGGAATCGTCTTGGGTGCGGTCAGTGGCGGCATTTTTCCCCTTGCGCGGTCTGGATTGCTTGATGGGCACATGACATCGGTTCATTGGTGTTATGAAGCGGCTTTTGCCACGGAATTTCCCCAGCTTGACGCAACCGAAGACGTGATTGTGATTGACCGCCGCCGTTTGACGGCTTCTGGAGCAGCCGCAGCCTTTGACCTGTCTTTGCAATTGGTCGAACGGTCGCTTGGTGCGGAAGTCGCCACTGAAGTCGCATGCTGGTTCCAGCACCCGATGGTGCGAGGGCAGGGGGTTGTACAGCGCAAGCCCACTTTTGCCGCCGAAAGCACCAGTGACATGTTGCCTGGACCAATCCGCCACGCGGTTAAAATTTTCGGCGAAAACATCGAGGATCCGCTAAAGATTAGCCATGTCGCCGATCAGGTTGGCGTGTCCCCCAGACAGCTCGAGCGGATGTTCCGCACCGCGACCGGTACGACGCCGCTTGGCTATTACCGATCCTTGCGCATGCACAAAGCGCGCCAATTGTTGCTGTATAGCAAGGATAGCATGATCGATATCGCCTTAGCAGTCGGGTATTCCAGCACTGCTGCGCTAACCAAGAATTACCGTGAGGTGTTTCATGTCCATCCCCGCGAAGATCGCAACAAGATCAATATGTTCCGCGTGCGGGAAAACGCGATTGTGCCATCAGCCTAAGGCTTAAGCGATAGATTTTGCCGCTGTCAGGATCGCGTGATGCAAGGTGCCCGCCGAGGCACGTGGCCCAAAGATGCGGATGTGATCATGCGTGGCGCGGCGCATGACAAAGCACCCCAGCTGATGAATAACTGTCCGATGGGCATCGCCTGCCGACATAGTACGGATAGGCACAGCGCAAAGGCGTTCACACAGATCCGGCATCGCTGCACCCTGCACATCAAATACCACCCAAGCGCCTGTTTGCTCTGTGACCGATGCGGCGGTGCCGAATGTGTCCTTGAGCGTCAAAGCAAGCAGTTCATGCGTGTCGCGGGGGGCCGCGATCATCCATTGGTTCGGCCCCATCCAAAACCCCTCTTCAGGATTTTGGAATTGTGCGCGACCCGGCCCGGGTACGTCACCCAAGAGTTTCTTCAGCGCTGTTTGGCAGGTCTTTTCCTGCCCCAATCTTGCGGCCACCGACGCCAGCGCCAGATCATCATTTTCTGTAATCGTGATATGCTGAAACTTGTCCACGCGGGCGCTGGTATTTCCCAACGCTGTTATCGGTTCTAAATCATGCACGAAGCCGCTCTCCCTCAGGATCAATGAAATGCGCACTGACGATTTCGACGTCAACCGCGACGCCGGTCAGCGGGCTAACCAATCGCATCCGTTCGCCAAGCCGGTTCGCGCCGTCTTTTACAAACCCCAAGGCGATGGCATGACCAAGGTTCGGAGAGAAACATGCGGAGGTCACATAACCCTGATCATGTGCTGCATCCACAGGCCCTTGTGCATTCATCAGATGCGCCCCTGCAGGAACGGGATCATTCGGGTCGACTGGCTTTATGCCAATTTGGTTTAGGGCATCCGGCGAGTTCAAGCCTTCGCGTTCTGACAAGATTGAACCAATGCTGTCCTTAGCCTTGCTGACCATCCGGCCCATGCCAAGGTTCAGTGCGGTTGTGGTCCCGTTCAGTTCGTTGCCCGCTGCGTGCCCCTTTTCGATGCGCATCACACCCAACGCCTCGGTGCCGTAGGGTGTCACGTCAAAATCGGCACCTTCTTTCATGATCCGCCGCATCAAAGCGTCACCGTACATCGTGGGAACAGCAATTTCATAAGCCAGTTCGCCACTGAATGAGATGCGGAACAACCGCGCGCGCAGGCCGCCACAAATGGTAATATTAGCGCAGGCCATAAACGGGAACGCTTCGTTCGAGATGTCCACATCCACGATTTTCTCAAGCAGCTTGCGGCTGTTTGGGCCCGCGACAGCATACTGCGCCCACGCTTCGGTGGTCGAGATTAGCTGAACGTCCAAATCTGGAAACAGGCACTGGCGCACAAATTCCATGTGCCGGTAGACGGGCAGGGCATTGGCGGTTGTTGTCGTGACAACAAAATGATCCTCGGCCAGACGCGCCGCCGTGCCGTCATCCATCGCGATCCCGTCTTCGCGCAGCATCAAACCATAGCGCGTCTTGCCCACAGCCAGTTTTGCAAACCCGTTGCAGTATATCTTGTTCAGAAAGGCAGCGGCATCCGTGCCTTGTACATCCACTTTACCTAAGGTCGTGACATCGCAGACACCCACCGATTTGCGCGTTGCCAGCACCTCGCGGTCAACGCTTTGGCGCCAAGTGGTTTCGCCCGCACGTGGGAACCATTGTGCGCGCAGCCAATTGCCAACTTCGACAAAAACGGCACCTTGTTCACTGGCCCATTTATGCGATGGAGTCAGACGCTTTGGGTGAAAATCTTGCCCGCGATGCCGCCCCGCAAGAACGCCGATGGCTGTGGGTGTATAGGGGGGCCGAAAAATTGTCGTGCCGACCTCAGGGATCGACTTGCCAGCAAGTTCGGCCATGATCGCAAGACCACCCATGTTCGATGTCTTGCCTTGATCCGTTGCCATGCCAAGCGTTGTATAGCGTTTCAAGTGTTCCACCGACCGGAACCCTTCTTGATGGCTCAGCTTTACGTCTTTGACTGTCACGTCATTTTGCTGGTCCAACCAAGCGCGGCTGCAGCCTTCGACATGCCAAAATGGTTTCAGATTAACGGGCGCGTCTTCGGCTTGGGGCAGTCTTGGCAGCTTACCCTTGAGGCCAAGCGCAGTTTTTGCCGCCGCTGCACCGGATTTCAACGCGCCGTGCGTGGAAAACAATCCGTTTGCGGCACCCACCACAGACATGCCGGGGGGTAGTGTGCCGCCTGGAACAAACGCGGCAATCGCGTCATTCCATTCTGGGCGCCCGCGTTGGTGACATGTCATATGGACGTTCGGGTTCCACCCGCCTGACATTCCCAAAGCACCACATTCCAGCATGCGCGTGCTGCCGTCGTTCAGACGCACCTCGGCGAATTTTAGGCCCAGACGGCCCCTAGTATCAACGATTTCGCCGTGCAGAACCTCGTAATCAACACTGCGTGGCGCATCGGCGCGCACATCAACGACAGCGGCAATTTTGACCCCTTTGGCGTGCAAATCTGCCGCCGTTCGATGCCCATCGTCATTGTTTGTAAAAATCGCAATACGCTTGTCGGCAGCGACGGCATATCTGTTGGCGTAGGTGCGAATAGCCGAGCCAAGCATGATGCCGGGGCGGTCGTTGTTTTCAAACGCGATGGGCCGTTCAATCGCGCCTGCGGCCAGCAGGGATTGCTTGGTGTAAATACGCCACAGCACCTGACGCGGTTTGTCGGTTTCGGGGGTAGGCAAGTGATCGCTGACCCGCTCAACAGCGCCGAATATCCCGTGGTCAAATGCGCCAATTATAGTGGTACGCGACATCATCCGCACATTTGGTAGGCTGGCCAATTCGTCCACAACCGCCGCCGCCCAGTCTGCACCGGCTTGATCGCCCACGGAAAATGTTTCGCTGTTCAAACGCCCGCCCATGCGGAAATCTTCGTCCGCAAGTATCACACTGGCACCTGAACGGCCGGCCGTTAACGCCGCCATCAACCCGGCCGGTCCGGCCCCGATGATCAGCAAATCGCAGTGCAAGAAACCTTTGTCATAAACGTCAGGGTCATCCTTTAGCGAGAGAGATCCAAGGCCCGCGGCGTGGCGAATGATAGGCTCATAGACCTTTTCCCAAAACGCAGCAGGCCACATAAAGGTCTTGTAATAAAAGCCCGCTGTCAAAAAGTTGGACAATCGGTCGTTGATCGCCAGCATATCGAATTTCAGCGATCCCAAACGGTTCTGACTGCGCGCCAGCAGCCCGTCATAAAGCTCGGCAGTGGTGGCGCGTGTGTTAGGTTCTTGGCGCGCGCCGCTGCGCAGTTCAACCAATGCATTTGGTTCCTCTGATCCCGCGCTAAGCACACCGCGGGGACGGTGATATTTAAACGAACGACCCATCAAGCGCACACCGTTGGCTAGCAGCGCTGATGCAAGCGTATCGCCGGCGCGGCCAGTCATCGACTTGCCATCAAAGGTAAATTTCAGGGCGCGGTCCCGGTCGATTTGGCCCCCGGCCAGGCGGTTTTTCTCACTCATTTGCTGCGCCCCCGCTTGCGGGCCACATCGCTGGCCAGTTCTACCCCCGATATTTCATGGGTCAACGTATTGCGTGTGACGACAAGCCACGACCGATCGCCAGCCTCGTGAAACCACAGTTCTTCGTGCCAGCCTGCGGGGTTGTCCCGCAGGTAGCCATATTCATAAAAATCACGCGCCGCCGTTTCGGATTGCGGGTCGGGGCGGTCGATTATCCGCGCGTCACCAAGATAGGTAAATTCGGATGCATCACGGGGGCCAAGCAGGGGGTGATTGATAATCATAAGAAGCGCCTCAATGCAGGTTGGGCTGGTTGCCCATACCTTTTTCGTCAATCATCCGGCCTTTTTCGAACCGATCAAAACGGAATGCTGTTGCTGTCGGATGAGGGGCATCCCGCGCCAGCAAATGTGCAAAGCAGAAACCGGACGCCGGTGTTGCCTTGAACCCGCCATAGCACCAACCGCCGTTGAAATAGAGACCCTGCGTATCTGTGCGGTCGATAATGGGTGATCCGTCCATCGACATGTCCATGATCCCGCCCCACATCCGCAACATCCGCGCGCGGCCAAAGGCCGGAAAAATTGCCATGCCGCCTTCGCAAACGTCTTCTACCACGGGTAGATTTCCGCGCTGAGCGTATGAGTTGTAACCATCAAGATCGCCGCCAAAAACCAACCCGCCTTTGTCGGACTGGCTACAATAAAAGTGTCCTGCACCGAATGTCACTACGCCGGGCATCACGGGTTTCAAACCTTCAGACACGAAAGCCTGTAAAACGTGGCTTTCCATCGGCAGACGCATTCCTGCGTGCGACATCAAACGGCTGGAAGATCCGGCAACGGCACAACCGACTTTGCTTGCGCCAATGAAGCCGCGTGATGTTTCGACACCAAGGCATTTCCCGTTCTCGATGCGGAACCCTGTAACCTCACAGTTTTGGATAATGTCCACGCCGCGACTGTCCGCGCCGCGCGCATAGCCCCAAGCGACAGCATCGTGCCGCACAGTTCCTCCGCGCTTTTGGGCTAAACCGCCTTTGATCGGAAAGCGTGCGTCCTCGGTGTTCAGGAACGGATAGCGATCCTTGATCTGTTTGGTGGTCAGCATTTCAGCATCGGCACCGTTCAAAATCATTGCATTGCCGCGACGGGTGAAAGCGTCGCGCTGCGCATCAGAATGGATAAGGTTCAGAATGCCGCGCTGGCTGATCATCGCATTATAGTTAAAGTCCTGTTCTAGCCCTTCCCACAGCTTAAGAGAAAATTCGTAGAACGGCTCGTTTCCATCCAGCAGGTAATTTGAACGAATGATCGTGGTGTTGCGGCCAACATTGCCGCCGCCGATCCAGCCTTTCTCCAAAACGGCTATCCGCTTTTGACCGAATTCCTTTGCAAGATAATAGGCGGTCGCCAGTCCGTGCCCGCCACCACCGATGATAACAATATCATAGTGAGGTTGGGGTTCCGGTTCGCGCCATGCAGGTTTCCAACCCTTATGGCCGCTCAACGCCTCCTTGAGAACTCTAAACCCTGAATACCGCATTTCCGACTTCCCCTTTGCGCTAACACTAAGACTTGCTAAGGAAAAAACCATTTGAGATCGGACAAACATGTGCGCGAATGCGACATCTCTCATCAGAACCAGCAGCCGATTTCAGTAATATGAAGAAAAAAACTTGATTGAGAGGAAAATAATGCGAAACTGTTCGGGAATGTATGCAAGCGGCGATCAGACCGCGCAACACTCAGGCGTGCCTTAACTGTGCAACGTCGATAGCGCCGCAAAACTGGCGCACCAACATGGGAGAACAACAAATGAAAACAATGACAAGGACCCTTACGGCGGGTGTACTAATGATGGCCCCGCTGGCCGTATTTGCACAGGACAGCAGCGACCCAATCGTGATTCCAATCCACAACTGGTCCAGCCAAATTGTGATGTCCAACGTCGTGGGCCAGATTCTGGAAGCCAAAGGTAACAACGTCGAATACGTCACCACTGACAGCCAAGCGGTGTATGAATCAGTACGTCTTGGCGATGTCACGCTTGAAATGGAAGTCTGGGAAGGTGCGTTCGGCGCGTCATTCCGCGCGGCACAGGAAAAGGGCGGTATCGTCGACGTTGGTGATCATAATGCCGTCACCCGCGAAGATTGGTGGTATCCGATGTGGACCAAAGACGCATGCCCCGGCTTGCCATCTTGGGAAGCCTTGAATGAATGCGCTGCAATTTTTGCTACAGCAGAATCAGGTGACAAAGGCCGTTATTTGGACGGTCCGGTTGACTGGCTTAAGCACGGCCAAGAGCGTGTCGAAGCGCTCGACATGAATTTTGTCGTTGTAAACGCTGGCTCTGCTGCAGCGCTTTGGGCTGAAATAGGTTCCGCCGAGGCCGACAAAAGACCTATCGTTG
>JAPKCR010000082.1 GCA_026421135.1 Sulfitobacter sp.
TACGCGAACCGTTACGGGTCCCTCAAAGCGGGTCAGAACACGCAAGTCCTTGCCACTCTCCATGCGGAACGCCAATTCAATAAAATCGAGCGCAAGATCATTGTTCGAGCGGGGGGCTGCTTGGGGATAATGCGCGGTAAAGCTTTTCATCGCAGGCAGGGATGAGGTCGAGCTTTCCAGTGCGGCACGAGTGACCACATCGGGATGGGACGCCGGAACACAGGCATTTACCACCAGCATCAGGGGAAACAGAATGCGTCCTCTCATGAGCGGCCACCGACGATATCTGAACGCAATCGCGTCGGGTAATTCGCCACAATTACGCGAACTGACGGCACCAACCGTGCGAATATCATATCATTCATTTGCCTGTTTGCCCTTTTGAGCTGATTACAGAGTCAAATTTGCCCACTAACCCGACCTTTCTAAGGACCAATAATGTCAAAAGAGAGGAATATTTTAACGAATAGGGCAGGCTTGTGGCACGCGTGTCATGCACGCCACAAGTGCATATGGGGTGGAGATACAGCCACCACAAGATTTGGTTAATATTGCTATTTCTGCGCACGGGCCATGAATGCAAGGCGTTCAAACAGATGCACGTCTTGTTCGTTTTTCAGCAGCGCACCGTGCAATTTGGGTAGTGAATTCTTGCCATCTTTCTTAAGATCGGCAGCATCCATATCTTCGGCCAGCAGCAGCTTCAGCCAATCGAGAACTTCGGATGTGGACGGCTTTTTCTTAAGGCCCTGTTGGTCCCGAATCTCATAGAATTGCGTCAGCGCAGTGGTCAGCAGGGCATCCTTGATGCCCGGATGGTGCACTTCGACAATTTTGCGCAATGTGTCCATTTCCGGAAACTGGATGTAGTGAAAAAAGCAGCGGCGCAAGAAAGCGTCGGGCAGTTCTTTTTCATTGTTCGATGTGATGATCACGATGGGGCGGTTGACAGCCTTTATGGTCTCGCCTGTTTCATAGACAAAAAACTCCATCTTATCAAGCTCTTGCAAGAGATCGTTGGGGAATTCGATATCCGCTTTGTCGATCTCGTCGATCAGCAGAACGGTCTTGCCCTCGGCCTCGAAAGCCTGCCACATCTTGCCTTTGCGAATATAGTTTTTCACGTCGTGGACGCGCTCTTCGCCCAGTTGGCTATCGCGCAGACGGCTGACCGCATCATATTCGTACAGACCCTGCTGGGCGCGGGTTGTTGACTTGATATTCCATTCGATCATCGGCAGCCCAAGTGCGTTGGAAACTTGCCGTGCCAGTTCGGTTTTGCCAGTGCCCGGTTCACCTTTTACCAACAATGGGCGTTCCAGTGTCACAGCCGCATTCACAGCGATTGTCAGGTCATCCGTTGCGACATAGTCATCAGTACCTTGGAATTTCATCTTGTTATCAACCTTATCTGGCGCGTCATTCTGGGCCCTTAAAGCAATATTCGACTGCATTGTGTAGTGACAATCGCTGAACGCTGCGTTAGATGGCTGCAGCAGGAGCGGAGTCGGGAGACTGACCTCAATTACTAGTTTAAGGACCGCTATGGGGAATACTATGAAACAGGAAGTTTTTCTGGCAGACGGCTATAGCCCTGCCGAAGACGAGCCATTCATGAATGATCGGCAAGTTGAATACTTCAGACGCAAATTGTTGAATTGGAAATCTGAACTGCTGGCAGGCAGTCGCGACACGATCGAAGGTCTACAGGATGGCACACGCAACATCCCAGACGTGAACGATCGTGCCTCCGAGGAAACAGATCGTGCCTTGGAATTACGTACACGTGACCGTGCACGCAAACTGGTCAGCAAGATTGACGCAGCGTTGCGCCGCATTGACGAAGGCGAATTCGGATATTGTTCGGTTACCGGCGACCCGATTTCGCTGAAACGTCTGGATGCCCGGCCCATTGCCACAATGAGCCTTGAAGCGCAGGAACGTCACGAGCGTCGCGAAAAAGTACACCGCGACGATTGATATCTTAGTAAGTTGATTTGAAAGAGCGTCTGGGTGAAAACCTTGGCGCTTTTTTCTTGGAGAAGCGATATGGCCATCAGCAATGCAATTGTGATCGGCGGCGGGATTGGCGGACTTGCAACGGCGGCGTGCCTGTCGCGACGCGGCATGGCTGTGACCTTGCTGGAACAAGCCCCCAGAATTGCCGAAGTCGGTGCCGGCTTGCAGATCAGTCCGAACGGCATGGCCGTCTTGCGTGGGATGGGGCTGGAATCACAATTGAAAACCCGCGGTGCTGTGCGGGGCGAAGCGGTCGTTTTGCTGGACTATAGGGCTGGCAAAAAGGTGGCGCGACTTGACCTCATGCGCGGGCAGGCGGCCTATCCCTATATGTTCATGCACCGTGCCGATCTGATTGATCTGCTTTGGGGGGCAGCCAAGCGGGGAAATGTATCGGTTGAACTGGGCGTGACGTCCGATCATTGCTTGCCGGGGCCGCTGCCGCAGGTCAAATTGGCGGACGCCAGCACCAGACGCGCCAAACTGGTTGTTGACGCCAGCGGTATACACTCCAAAACGCGGGGGATGTTGAATGCTGCTGACGAGCCGCGCTTTAGCGGGCAGGTTGCGTGGCGGGCTTTGGTGCCGAACCGGTTCAATCATCCCAACGAGGTACATGTTACCATGGGCCCCGGTCGCCATCTGATCAGCTACCCCTTGCGGGGCGGCAAAATGGTAAATCTGGTGGCCGTCGAAGAGCGCATGGACTGGGCACCGGAAGGGTGGGCTTTCGCAGATGATCCGGCAAATTTACGCACGGCGTTTGTCGAATTTGGTGGGCGCGCGGGCGAAATGATCGCCGCCGTAAAAAGCTGCACCTTGTGGGGGCTGCATCTTCATCCTGTCGCAGAGACTTGGCAGAAAGACGGCGTGGCGCTGGTTGGCGATGCCGCACATCCAACGCTGCCGTTTCTTGCTCAGGGGGCCAACATGGCGTTGGAAGACGCCTGGGTGCTGGCCGATTGCGTGTTGAACGCGCCGGAAGATCAAGCCCTGCAACGCTATCAAAACCGACGCAAGGCCCGCGCCCAGCGGGTAATCAACGCAGCGGCAGGCAACGCGGCCCGCTATCATATGGCACCCGGCATCAAAAGGTCTGCTGCCCATGCTGGCTTGCGTGTTGCAAGCAAACTGGCTCCGGGTGCCATGGTTGGTGCGTTCAACTGGCTGTACCATCACGACGTGACAGCAAAAAAATAGACGCTAGCCAGCGCGTTGCAGCATCCCGAAAAGGTCGCGGGGGTCTTCGGGATCGGCCAGCAGATCAAGCGGGTCAAAAAGGCCTGTGTTAGCAATCTGATCGCGGACATAACGCAGCGCCGAGAAATCCTCGATCGCAAAGCCAACGCTGTCAAACAGCGTGATCTGCTTGTCATCGGTGCGGCCTTTGGCCTGACCGGTCAGCACCTGCCAGATTTCAGTAACGGGATGATCAGGGTCAAGTTGCTGGATCTCGCCCTCGACCCGGGTCTGTTCTGGGTATTCCACGAAAATCCCTGCACGGTGCAAAATGGCAGGGGCCAATTCTGTTTTGCCGGGGCAATCGCCGCCAATCGCATTAATGTGGATGCCGCTGCCGACCATGTTATCGGTCAGGATTGTCGCGTATTGCTTGTCTGCGGTGCAGGTCGTGATGATCTGTGCGCCCAAGATCGCGTCCTCGGCGGTTTTGCAGGCCACGACCTTGATCCCTTGCCCGGCAAGGTTGGCGGCACATTTCGCGGTTGCGGCAGGGTCGATATCATACAGGCGCACCTCGTCGATGCCGACAATCGCCTTCATCGCCAATGTCTGGAATTCGGATTGCGCGCCGTTGCCGATCATCGCCATGACATGCGCGCCCTTGGGTGCTAGCAACCGCGCAACAATGGCCGAGGTCGCTGCGGTGCGCAGCGCGGTCAGAATCGTCATCTCGGACAGCAACACGGGATAGCCATTGTCCACGTTGGCCAGCAAACCGAACGCCGTCACCGTCTGCAGCCCATCCGCCGTGTTGGAAGGATGTCCGTTAACATATTTGAACCCGTACACATCTCCGTCCGAAGTGGGCATCAATTCGATAACGCCCTTTTCGGAATGGCTGGCGACGCGGGGTGTTTTGTCAAACAGCTCCCACCGTTTGAAATCAGCCTCGATATATTCGCCCAAGCCCACCAGCATGGGTTCGACACCGATGTGGTGGATCAGTTTCATCATGTTGTGAACGGACACGAAAGGTACAAGCGCTTTGGCAGATGGGTTCAGATTGGTCATTGCGGACATCCTTTCACGGATCAATAAGCGCGAGTGGGGCGGTCGAATACGCGGCGCCCAAAGGCCGATGCCGCCAGATCAACCATCAGACGCGCCGTGCGGCCACGTTCGTCCAGAAACGGGTTGAGTTCGACCAGATCCAGCGATGTCATCAAGCCGCTGTCATGCAATATCTCCATCACCAGATGGCCTTCTCGCACTGTGGCACCGCCCGGAACAGTTGTCCCCACGGCGGGGGCGACGGATGGATCAAGGAAATCCACGTCCAAAGACACATGTAGCATACCGTTAGCTGCCGCGACTTTTTCGAGGAAGGCGTTTAGAGGCGTGGCGATGCCCGTTTCGTCAATCTCGCGCATGTCGACACGCTGGATCGTGGTTTCCTGCAAGGCGGCGCGTTCAGCCGGATCGACGGACCGGAGCCCGATGATGGCGATGTTATCGTGAGGCAGGGAATAGGGCAGGTCGGGGAAGGCATCGAAGCCTTCGCGGCCCGTCACATAGCCCAACGGCGTGCCGTGCAGATTGCCGCTATCCGTGCTTTCGGGGGTGTGGAAATCGCTATGGGCATCCAGCCACAGCACAAACAAGGGACGACCCTGCGCCTGCGCAAACCGCATTGCACCCAAGACCGTGCCGGACGCCAGCGCATGATCGCCGCCCATAAAGATCGGGGTGCCGTCGCCAAGGGCCGTTTCGGCCGCATCAGCAAGACTTTGGGTCCAGGCGATCGTTTCCTCAAGCGCGTGCAATTTTGGGTGTTGGCCCGGCGTATAAGGGGCAGGTGGAACATTGCCGCGATCTGTCACCACGTGACCCAGATCGGCCAGCGCGCCAGCAAGACCTGCGGTGCGATACGAATCGGGGCCCATAAGACAACCAAGACGGCGCTTTCCGCTGTCCATTGGTACGCCCAGAAGAATGCAGTTTTGCTGTGTCATGGAATAGACCCCTTTGAATGTGTCATAACAGACATAACTGGGTGGTCTGGATCATCACAATGTCCTAAAATGATCAAATCGGAAATAATTTGACCATAACGGATAACTAAAATGAACAATTCGGACGAAGCACTCGTTGCGGCCTTGCGTGGGAATGCACGCGCATCGCTCTCGGATCTGGCGTCACAACTAGGAATTTCGCGCACTACCTTGCGTGCCCGGCTTGAGCGGCTTCAATCAAGCGGTGAAATTCTGGGGTTCACAGTTGTAACGCGGTCCGATGTTCTGGCCGATCCGGTTCGCGGCCTGATGATGATCGAAATCGAAGGGCGTGGCACCGATAGGATCACCCGCACATTGATGGGCATGACGCAGTTGCGCGCGGTGCATTCGACGAACGGACGCTGGGACGTGATCGTTGAAATTGGCACCAAAACCCTTGAGGAATTCGACGAGGTTCTGGCCCGCATCCGCAAACTGGACGGGGTCGTGGCCAGCGAAACCAGCCTGTTGTTGAAAACCCGCAAGACCGGGCAGGGCGCGCGGTTGGGTTAAGCCCGCGCCGCAGCGACCCAAAACGCCAAAAGCACAACGCAAATCACAGCGTTCCAACCGGCCATTGACAGGCCGAAAAGCTGCCACACGATTTCGTCACACATGACCAATCCGGACGGCGCATCGGTCGACAAAAGATCGCTGCCGCTTAGTGCCCCAAGATCCATGCCGCCGCCTGTACAGCTTGACGGACCGGGCCACCATTTCCATTCGACACCAGCGTGATACACACCAATTCCACCTGTAACTGTGACGGCCAACGCTCCCAGCCAGATCAACGCACGGGGCGCACCGAACAGGACGATAATACCGATCGCAATCGCAGCCGCATGGGGCCATCTTTGCCACAGGCACATCTTGCACGGTGCCAACCCGCCCAGATGCTGAAACCCAAAGGCCCCCAACAGCAGCGCCGCTGATCCAAGGGTCGCAAGTAATACCAACGAGTTACGGGTCATCACAAATACCTCACCGCAAAAAATCCGCCAAATAAAAGAACGACGGCAAGTGTGAACATAAGTGGCAGCCTGCGTTCAATAAAGTCGCGGATCGGGGCACCAAATTTCCACAACAACGCTGCGACGATAAAGAACCTTAGCGCACGCGCGAGGATCGAGGTGGCGATAAAGGTAGCAAGCGGCATGGCTGTCCAGCCCGACATGATCGTAATCA
Source organism: Sulfitobacter sp. (assembly GCA_026421135.1). Classification (GTDB taxonomy): domain Bacteria; phylum Pseudomonadota; class Alphaproteobacteria; order Rhodobacterales; family Rhodobacteraceae; genus Sulfitobacter. The sequence goes on from JAPKCR010000082.1 coordinate 6,441, forward strand.
CTTTGTACGGAAAGGGTGTGACCCCTGCGGTCAAGACGGCCCAGAACCCCATATCATTGAAACGCGTAGAGAATTCGGCCATCGCGTCGGCCTTGCCCAAGCTGGCCAGAATTGGTGCGCCAATCGTATCGAAGGCAAATGCCCCGATGGCATAACCCAACATCCCACCCAACACCGACGCCACCAAAGCGACGCCTGCAATCAGCCAAGCCCGGTTCGGACGGGCCAAAATCATCGGAATCATCATGATGTCAGGCGGAATCGGAAATACCGAGCTTTCGATAAACGCGATGAATGCAAGCGCCCAAAGTGCTTTTGGGTGATTGGCGAGGCTTAGCACCCAGTCATACAGACCTCGGATCATGCGTGGTTCTCCGCTAAAACGACTATGTTTCAAGGCAACACCATGCCTATCGCGCGGGGTCAAGAAAAACCCGCAAATTTACACTTGCCGACCTGTTCGTGGCGCGGTATCAGCCCCCCAGTGCCCGAGTGGCGGAATGGTAGACGCAGGGGATTCAAAATCCCCCGCCGCGAGGCGTGCCGGTTCGAGTCCGGCCTTGGGTACCAATGACCTTACACAGGTCATTCCGCATAAGACTGTGAAAGTTACGCAGGTTTTTATGAATTGGACTCGAGTCAGCCATCATTCGATTCGCATCGAATATGGCGGCTCCCACCCTTTTTCAGAAATAGTGATGATCGGTCTGATGGGATTGGTTCCCGTTTCAGAAACTCATTTTGTTCAAAATGTGGCTTGATCTGGCGGGTTAGCTTGCATGGTTGGGTGTCGGATTTGGAAACAATGCGCCCAGTCGAGGCCTCAAGCTAAAGTGCATTCGGTAGGAATGAGGCGATATTATTAGGGCAATCGCCGCAATCAAGATGGTGAGGCGGAAACAATGCAGTCCGGATTCACCAAATAAACCGCGATCAAGGGGGGCTAGCAAATCCAACAAATGCCTGTCTGAGCAAATTTTGGTTCTTGTTTTAGCTTTCTGTCAGCGCTCCGGACAGATAAAATCAACAATCAAGGCAAAGCACCTCGTTGCGCCTGATATTTCAAACGACGCCCCATTTTAGAAATTTTGCTTTTTCGTTGCCAATGGCGACACCAAGACCAAGGATGCCAGATTTGACCAACCCTCGTGCTGAAATAACGCCTTGCTTTACCACAGGGACCCGGATTGCCACGCCAAAGGGCGAACGCAAGGTCGAGGATTTGGAAGTCCGCGATCTTATCGTGACACGTGACAACGGGCTTCGTGAAAATCGCTGGACCGGGGCTCGTCATTTGACCGCAGGTGATTTTGCATCTGCTGCTTA
>JAPKCR010000083.1 GCA_026421135.1 Sulfitobacter sp.
GCAGGATAAGGTCAAAGTTTGTGCCCGGTGGCAGGAAGTATGCCAGCACCACGTTCGCCACGAACAACAGCGTGATCAATGGAACGCCACGAATGAATTCGATGAAAACCACGCAGATCATCTTGATGATTGGCAGTCTGGACTGACGGCCAAGGGCCAACACAATGCCCAAGGGAAGCGACAAGGAGACGCAGATCACCCCAAGGATCATGTTCAGCATAAAGCCACCCATGTTCCGCGAAGCCACTTCCTCAAGTGCGAAGACACCGGACAGGCTTGGCGTGATAAAACCAAGAACGATCCAGAGCACTGCTGCGGCAACGACACCGGCAGCCAAAGCGATCGCAAAGCTGTTCTTCACCAGTTTGCTATAGAGGGCATAGCCCACGCCGATACTGACCAATGCGGCCAAGGGCACCATAAGTGACCCGCCCCAAATCAACCAGAAAGTAACAAACGGGTACAATACGGTAACGATCAGCAGCTTGCGCGACAGTGCCGAGAACAAGATCGGTGCAATGGCAACAAACAGCAGCACAAAGGCCAGCGTCGGGCGCCAATACCCATCTTGGGGGTAAGAAATACCAAACAACAACTGGTTCCAGCGCTCGCTTAGGACCGAGAAACAGCCCCCCGACGCGCCATCCAACACTTCGCGGCATTCACGGATGTTGGCAGTCGTCCAGACGCCTCCCAGCAACCAAGGCAAGAAGCCCGCTAGGACCACGTAGATTACATAGAGTGCTGCTAAGGTCAGGATCGTATATGGGATCGACGAAAATAGGCTATCGCGGACCCATTTGACCGGGCCTTGTGCCGTGGATGGCGGTGCAGCCTGAGGCAGCATCGTATCGCGGACATAGGTAACGGTTTGGGCATGTGTATCTGACATATTACCGCTCCTTCAGGCTTACGTTGTTGTTATAGACGTTCATGATCGCCGAAATCGACAGCGAGATCGTGAGATAGAACAGCATGAGCAACAACACGCATTCAATCGCGCGGCCTGTCTGGTTCAGGGTAATCCCGCCCAGCGTCGCCGTGATGTCGGCATAACCAACAGCAATCGCCAGTGACGAGTTTTTGGTGATGTTCAGGTACTGAGAGATCAACGGCGGAATGATCACGCGCAACGCTTGCGGCAGTACGATCAGGTTCATAACGCGCTTCGGGCGCAGACCCAGCGACGATGCCGCCTCGGTTTGGCCTTTGGAGATCGCCTGAATACCAGCCCGCACGTTTTCAGCAATAAACGCGCCAGTATAAACCGACAACGCGAGCCAAAGTGCGATCAAGGGGGCACCGATTTGGATACCGCCGCTAAAGTTAAAGCCTTTGAGCTCCGGCATCTCCAAGCCAACTGGGCTGCCCATGACAAAGAACATCAGCAGGGTCGGTACAACTAGGATCGCCAATGTCGGCCAGCCAGTTGGAAGCAGTTTGCCCGTTTCAAACAACAGTTTGACGGCATACCGGCGATAAAAGAAGGCTGCGATGATCGACAGGATGAAAATCGCGACGACCAGCATCGATCCCGGCCCCCAAACTGGCGCAGGGATATAAACGCCGCGGTTGGTAAAGGCGAAAGCATCAAGAAACATGCTGGAAGTGGCATTATCACCACGAAATGCGTTGGGTGCCGGCAGCACCGCTGTCATCAGCGTGTAGATCATCAGGATCCAGATCAGCACTGGAATGTTACGAAAAATCTCGACGTAGACGGACATCAGTTTGGAAACGAGCCAGTTTTTGGACAGTCGCGCAACACCGGCAATTACACCGATTATTGTTGCCGTCACACAGGCCAAAAACGCAACAAGCAAGGTGTTGATGATCCCGACCATCGCCGCCCTAAGGTTCGAGGACTGGCTATTATAGTCGATTAGGGTCTGGTTGATGTCGTACCCTGCAGGCACGCCCAAGAAATCATACGAAATGTTCAAACCGGCTTCGGCCAAGTTTCGCACCAGATTGATACCCAGAAAGGCCATCAGCGCGATCAATAGCAGCAAAGCAATAAATTGGAATGTGTAGGATCTATAGCGGGTGTCGTTTAGCAACATCGACAGCCGGAACGAGCCCTGTTGAGGGTCGGACATTGTCGTCATCAGATTATCCCTGTGTTCCGGACCTATTTTTGCGCATCATTCGATGTCATTGGCCGGGTTTGTTTTTGGTCGTTGGAAGCACAAAGGGCGCGGAGAACTCCGCGCCCTTTGGCAAAGTTCTTAGCGGAAAGGAGGCGCGTACATCAGGCCGCCGTCTGTCCACTGAGCGTTCAGGCCACGGGCCAGACCGATTGGTGTCTCTTCGCCGATGTTCTTGGCAAAGATTTCGCCGTAGTTGCCCTGAGACGCGATTGCGTTCTTGGCCCATGCGGCGTCCAGACCCAACATTTCACCCAACGTACCTTCGGTACCCAACAGGCGGGCAACTTCAGGGTTTGTTGTGCTTGTGGCCATCTCTTCAACGTTTGCAGATGTAACACCCAGCTCTTCAGCTGCGATCAGAGCGTACATTACCCAACGTGTCAGGTCGCCCCAGTCGTTGTCGCCGTGACGTACCAGCGGGCCCAAAGGCTCTTTCGAGATGATTTCTGGCAGAATGATGTGATCGCCAGGTGTCTCGAATGTGGCACGTGTGGATGCCAGACCGGATGCGTCGGTTGTGTAGGTGTCGCAAGCACCGGCAAGGTACTGCTGCTGGCCTTCGGCGTTTGTCTCGATTGGCACGGGCTCGTACGAGATGTTGTTCGCGCGGAAGAAGTCAGCAAGGTTCAGTTCGGTAGTTGTACCGGTCTGAATGCAGACAGTCGCGCCGTCCAGATCCTTGGCGGAAGAAACGCCGAGGGCCTTTGGAACCATAAAGCCTTGACCATCGTAGTAGTTCACACCGATGAAGTCGAACTTGAGGTCAACGTCACGCGAGAATGTCCATGTGGTGTTGCGCGCAAGAAAGTCGATCTCGCCCGAGGCAAGCGCGGTAAAGCGTGTTTTGCCCGTTGTTGGAATGAACTCAACAGCTGTCGGGTCGTTAAAGATAGCCGCGGCAACAGCGCGGCATACTGCAACGTCAAAGCCTTCCCATTCGCCATTGGCGTTTGGTGCCGCAAAGCCAACCAAACCAGTGGTTACACCACAGTTCAGCTTGCCGCGGGCTTTTACGTCATCAAGTGTCGCTGCAGCAGATGCACCGGCGAGTACGCCAGCAACAGTCATCGCACCGAAAAATACGGATTTATTCATAGTTACCTCTTCCTGATTCCCGCCACGTTAATGGGCGGTTTAACCGACACCTTTTGGGTCGGAGGTGATTTTAATGGATTGATCCCATTAGTGCTACGGAGTTTGGGCGAATTCATGCCGGAACGTCAAGGCTCGATGCCCAAAAATACACCTACGTCATGCGGGAAAACGTCGAGTTTATACGCTACGCGCCTTTGCTCAGGTCAAACATGAACTTTGCGTGCAAAAAACTACCCTTTTTGGCTGCAGCCAAGGCTTCTGCGTCATCGTCTTTGCCCCACAATTCAACCTGCCACATCTCATCCAGACGCGACATATCCCAAAGCGATTCCATATCGCGGGCGTCCATCGCAGCGGCAAACCCCAAAACCAATGATCCGGAAAGGCTCACGAGATCGTGAAACGCGGCCAGTTCAAAGGGGTTCAGCGCGTGCGTGCGCCGGGTCAAATCGGCCACCACATCGGGGTCTTGCGGTACATGCATTATGCCGACGCGTGGCTGCAATCTGGCACCCAGTGTTTCCTTTGCCCAGTCCAACATCGGATCCCAATGGGCGCTTTGCCGGTCAACCAATTCTTGCGGGCTGTCCGCACGGTAGCACAGCAGATCGCAATCGCCATAGGCCGCCAGCATGTCAGCGACCTCGGCATGTTGAACCGAGACCTTGTCGATCGCGGCATTCGCGGTTTTGGTACACGGCATAGTTAACGGATTGATTACACCTTCTTGAGCCTGCCATTCTGCAGCAATCGCTTCGGCCATCTTGGCGGTGGGCAGCACAAGGAGCTGTTTTGCAGGCGTCTTGATCGGGCGACCGTCCAGCTCGACCGAGTGGCCCGCGTCCAATGTGACAACCTGCGCCTCTTTCCAAAACCGTTTTGCTTTCCAATCACTCATTTTCAGACGCTCCAGATTTGGGTCAAGACCGTGGGCAGTTCATCGAATTGATGAATAATGTGCTGCGCCGCCGTCAGCGCCTGCTGCGGATGGTACCCCCAGCTAACACCAACCCCAGTCACGCCAGCCGCTGCGGCCATATCCATGTCATAGCTTGTGTCACCAACCATTACTGTCTGCGCAGGCTCGACCCCCGCGTCAGCCATAGCTTGGAAAATCATCGACGGATGCGGTTTGGAGGGATGAAAGTCGGACACCTGCTGGGTAACAAACATTCCTGTCAGACCATGCCCTTCGATCAGCTTGTCCAGGCCGCGTTTGGATTTCCCCGTCGCGACCCCCAACAGCATTTCAGGAATGGCCTGCAAATGGGTCAACACGTCTTTGACGCCGGGATAAAATGGCGACGAGTGCTGCGTCGGTGCCGATTCGCGCAAAGCAACATAGGCGTCTTTATAGGCCTCGACCATCGCGGCACAGTCAGCTTCACTGATGTCCGGTACAAGGCGTGCGATAGCAATATCCAACGACAGCCCGACGATTGACATGATCTGTGCGGGCTCGGGCAAGGGCCGCCCCACATGGGCAAACGCCTGCGCAAAACCCGCCAGAATATCCGACTGACTGTCGACCAGCGTCCCATCAACATCAAAGATCACCAGCCGTAAGGGAGTGCTCACCCCCAGTCCTCCTCGAACGGGTCGGCGGGCACATCAGATGGCGACCATTGGAACGTTTCCCATGTGCGCACCATATGATCCGGCATTGGTGCAATCAGGTTCAACGTCGCCTTGGTCACAGGATGTTCAAGCGTCAGGGACCGCGCGTGCAGGTGTAGCTTTTTCGAGATGTCACCGCCCAACTGGGCACCCCAGCCATCGCCCATGTTTTCTTGACCCGAGCCACCATATTTGCCGTCGCCGACAATCGGATGGCCGATCTCGGCCATGTGGGCGCGCAACTGGTGCGTGCGGCCGGTCACCGGGATCAGCGCAACCCAGCAGGTGCGCGTGCCGGCCTGTGCCAGTGTCGCATAATCTGTCGTGGCGCGCTTGGCCCCTTCGGTGGTGTCCATGTCTTTGGGATGGACGCAATACATCTTTTCGCCCTCGCCCCGCGCCCCATGTCCGAACGCTTTGACCAAGCCAAATTTGATCGTGCCGTTCTTGGGGTGTGGCACACCCGCGACTGCTGCCCAGTAAATTTTGCGCGTCTGGCGGTGCCTGAAAGACGACGTCAGATCAGCCGCAATCGACCGCGTCCGTGCCATGATCAAGACACCCGAGGTATCCTTGTCTAACCGATGCACAAGGCGCGGCTTTTCATCCATATCGAACATCAGCGCATCGGCCAACGCATCGACATGGCGATCCGACTGTCCGGACCCGCCCTGCACAGGCAAGCCGGGGGGTTTGTTCAGCGCGATAATATAGTCATCACGGTAAATCACGCAGGACCGGATGAACTTGGCATCTGCATCCGAAATACGTGTGCGCTTTGGCGGGGGCGGGGCCTCGGTATCGGGCAGCGGCGGAATGCGAATTTCCTGCCCGACCTCTAGCCGTGTTGACGCTTTGACACGTCCGCCATTAACGCGAATGTCACCCTTGCGGCACATCTTTTCGATGCGCCCTTGGCTGATCAGCGGGAACATACGTTTGAACCAGCGGTCCAACCGCTGATCTCCGTCGCCCTGCTCAATGATCAGGTTTTGAACCCGGCTCATGTAAATACTCCTCTGGCCACAAACAGGCCCAGCATTAATCCTAGCACCGACAGTCCGACTGACAGTGCCACATATATCCCTGCCGATGCGATCTGGCCGCGCTCGATCAATGTTACTGTTTCCAACGAAAACGCCGAAAACGTCGTGAACCCACCGAGAACACCAGCCATCACAAACGGGCTGTACTGTGTCAGCCCCTTTTGCGTTGCAAAGACGACGAACAGCCCCATCAGAAACGATCCCAGAATGTTCACACTCAGCACCGCAACGGGAAAGTCCTGCGGGCCAAACGCGCGCAACACAGCGACGCTCGACAAGAACCGCAACGTCGCACCGATAGCGCCACCAAGGGCCACAAGGAACAGGGTTGAAATCATCTGCGGTCTGTCACGCTTTGCGCACGGATTGTCAAGTTTTGCGCGTCGCCCGCAGCTTTTCAAAGTAATCTAGCCGCTTTTTCAAGTCGCGCTCGAACCCCCGTTCGACCGGCTGATAAAATTGGGGCCGGTCCATACCATCAGGAAAGTAGTTTTGACCCGAGAACCCGTCCTCTGCATCATGGTCATAGGCATAGCCCGCGCCGTACCCTTGGTCTTTCATCAGGCTGGTTGCCGCATTCATGATATGTTTCGGTGGAGGCGCGGACCCTGTCTGTTTCGCGGCGCGCCGCGCGGCCTTGTAGGCCACATAGGCGGCGTTCGATTTCGGGGCCAGCGCCAGATAAGTGACGGCTTGTGCCAACGCTAATTCGCCTTCAGGCGACCCCAACCGCTCATAGGTTTCCCAAGATTTCAGGCAGATCGCTTGCGCCTGAGGGTCCGCCAATCCGATGTCTTCGACGGCCATCCGCGTGATCCGCCGCATCAGATACCGCGGGTCTTCGCCCCCCTCAAGCATCCGGGCCAACCAATAAAGAGACGCATCAGGATCGGACCCTCGCACCGATTTATGGAGCGCCGAGATAAGGTTATAATGCGCATCGCCGCCCTTGTCGTACTGCGCGGCGCGGCGCATCAAACGGGCCGATAGTGCCTTGCCATCCAACAAACCCTCGACCTTCCACGCCGCGACTTGTTCGATTAAGTTCAGCAAGGCGCGACCATCGCCATCAGCCATCTCAAGCAGATTTTCGCGCGCAGCACTGTCCAGTGGCAAGGCCCGGCCCAATTCGGCTTCGGCCCGCCGGGCCAACCGCTCCAGATCGGCTAGTGGCAGTCGCTCAAGCACCAACACTTGCGAGCGGCTCAGCACAGCGGCATTCAATTCGAACGACGGATTTTCCGTGGTCGCGCCGACCAAAAGGACCGTGCCATCCTCCATGTGCGGCAAGAACCCGTCTTGCTGCGCCTTGTTAAAACGGTGGATCTCATCGACGAACAGCAAGGTCCCCTGCCCGTTCTGCCGCCTGATCTTGGCCGCCTCGAACACCTTGCGCAATTCGGGAACACCGCTGAAAATCGCACTGATCTGGACAAAGTGCAGATCAGTTTCGTCAGCCAACAGCCTGGCGATTGTTGTCTTGCCGACACCAGGCGGCCCCCAGAAAATGAGCGATCCTAAAGAACCGGACTCGAGCATAACCGTCAGGGGTGCCTCCGGGCCAAGAACCTGACTTTGCCCGATCACTTCAGTCAATGTTTTTGGTCGCAACCGGTCTGCAAGGGGGCGATGTCCCCCTTCTACGATTACCTCTGTGCTGCCAAATAAATCTGCCAACGGTCAGATCCGAAACCGCAACGACAACCGTTGCCCGCCGCGTTGCACAATCAATTCGGCCTGCCGCCGCCCACTAAAGGCGTCACGCACCTGAGCAGGGGTCTCAACCTCTTGGCCATTGACGCCCAGAATAACGTCACCGGGGCG
>JAPKCR010000711.1 GCA_026421135.1 Sulfitobacter sp.
AGCATTTTTGTCCCCCTTCGCAACGAATTGATTCCGATGGCCGAGCAAAAAGGCATTGATCTGACCATCATGGAATGTGGCATGACAGTGGAAAGCGATCCGGGGTATCTGCGGCGGATTGTGCAAAACCTGCTTACCAACGCCATTCGCTATACAGACAGCGGTCGCGTCCTTGTGGGCGTCCGCCGCACCGGTGCCGCCGCCCGGATCGAGGTTTGGGACACGGGGCGCGGCATAGCCCAAAAAGACCAGCAAACCATCTTTAAGGAATTTGAGCGTCTGTCGCCTGACAATTCCGACACCGGTCTTGGGCTTGGCTTGTCGATTGTAGAGCGTGCCTGCAAGGGTCTGGATCACCCGCTCAGCCTTTGGTCGGAACCGGGGGTCGGCAGTTGCTTTGCGCTGAATGTGCCAATCCATACCGGCGATACCGAAACCCGCAGCCCCACTCAGAGCAGGCAAATTTCACGACATGGCACCCTCGAGGATCGCCTCTTGCTGTTGGTCGAGGACAACCCTCAGCTTGCGCATGCCATCACCATTATGATCGAAAGCTTCGGCGGCACCATCATCCATGCCCATAACGCAGAGGAAGCACTTGTAATTCTTGGTGAAATTCAGCTGATCCCCGACGCGATGCTAGTCGATTACCAATTGGGCGCAGGGCGAAATGGCATTGAGTTCCTGCAAGGGGTAAACGCCCGCTATGGCCCCGTCCCCGCCGTGATCATTTCAGCCGAACGGACCAAAGTGCTACGTGACGCCTGCAAGATGTTGGGTGTTCAGTTGCTGCCAAAACCGGTCGAGAGGGACCGCCTGAAACGCTTCCTCCTCGACATGTTCGCAGCCAATCCTGACTGACCTGCAGCCGGATCAGGGACTTTTGCGGTACACCAGCGCTGCGGTGTCTTCATGCGAAAACGCGTCCGCTATTGCTGTCAACTTGTCGTGCAGCGGTGACTTGATACACACCGGATCGGTTGCCGCCGGATCACCCGCAATCGCCATCGCTTGGCAGCGGCATCCCCCGAAATCCAGCTTGCGCCGGTCGCAGGATCTGCACGGTTCTTGCATCCAATCCTCGCCCCGATAGGCATTGAACGCAGATCCGTTGTACCAAATATCGGCGAGGCGTTTGTCACGCACATTGTCAAAGTTAAGCGTCGGTATCGTTTGCGCAGCATGACAAGGCAAAACCAATCCATCGGGTGTGACGTTCAGGCCAGTCGTCCCCCACCCTCCCATGCAACGTTTGGGATAATCACTGTGATAATCAGCGGGCACATAATCGATTACCAACGTGCCCTTCAGCCGTTCGCGGGCCTTCGCTACGATACGGCTGGCTTCGGCGGCTTGTTCGCGCGTTGGCATCATGGCTTCGCGGTTCAGCATGGCCCAGCCGTGAAACTGGACGATGGCGACTTCCATTCGCCGCGCTTTCATTGCGACTGCCATCTCGATTGCTTCGGGCAGTTGATGCAAGTTTTGACGGTGCACCACAGCGTTCAACGTCAACGGGAACCCCGCCTCAACGATCCATTCAGCTGCTTGCATCTTACGCGCGAAACCGCCCTTGTAGCCGCCTATCCGATCCGCCATTTCGGCATCTGTCCCTTGCAAGGACAGTTGGACATGATCTAGGCCCGATTGTTCAAGCTCGGCTAACCGTCTCTGGGTCAGCCCAATCGCCGATGTAATCAGGTTGGTATAAAGCCCCGCCTTGCGCGCCCCAGCGACCAAAGCCACCAAATCACGGCGCGACGCGGGCTCGCCCCCCGAAAGATGCAACTGCAAAACGCCCAATTTCGCTGCCTGATCAAAGACATCCAGCCACGTATCAGTGTCTAGTTCGCTATCTTTCTTTGCCATCTCGACCGGGTTTGAACAATAGGGACAAGACAACGGGCAGCGATAGGTCAGTTCCGCCAGCATCGCGATCGGCGCGGGCACAGATGCAGGGGATGCCATCAGATCAGCTCCAGTATTCGTCGGTCGGTCAAACCGGTCAAAAACTCGGCGACGTCACCTGTGATTTGATCCACGGGGGCGGCATAGGTGTCGGCCAACCGCGCCACAACCTCGCCAAAACATCGCTGCCCGTCAAT
>JAPKCR010000712.1 GCA_026421135.1 Sulfitobacter sp.
ATACAGATACATGGCGTTCTTATCCAATCTGATCAATTTCAACATCAAACCCTGGCACGATGACCAAGTCCGAGCAATAGAGATGTAGTGGGATGGGCGTTAGCGCCAGAGAACCTGTTGGGGCGGGTAGAGCGGACAATTTGCTTTGTGCATGACAGAACAATACCCATTCAGGACTTCAAGACGAGCCCAGCGATCATACCCTCAGCCACGATGATGTTTGTTCGGTTTTCGTTTTCGCTGCGCAATGTGGCTGATCTTTTGCACGAACAAAGTAGAGCCACCAGCCACGATAGGTTTCGGTAACAGGGGGCAGAAATGGCCCGATGCTTGCCGCCTAGTTTCGCCGCAGACGGTTGATTGCGTGCAGCCCGTGACACACTGGTGGTGACACTTGGAACAAAGCGCTCGTTGAATTCAACGGGGAGGCGCGGTGTCATACCCTGGAAATCAACTCAAGCTGTCGCTGTGAGTACGACTCACTTGACGCTAGGTCAACCATCTTGCAATCATGGGTTGGACTGAGGCGGCCTATTTTGTCTCAGGGCAATAATCACGCTCGACGGAATGCGCCGTCAGCGCTGCCGTTTTGCGTATTAGGCAGCGCCGTTTCGGCGGTATCTTCGCGATCTGGGAGGATCTTTCAAATGTTTAGAACGATGACGACATGTGTCACTGCGTTTCTACTTGCGACCACTGCGTTCGCACAGGAAGCGCCAACTTCAGTCGATCAAGTAGCGCGTCCAGGGGGAACCCTGCCAGGAAACCCTGAAATTGCGTTGGTACAGGTTGCATCCGGCTTTCTCGACCCGACCAATGTTGCCAATGCGGGTGACGGCAGCGGGCGCATTTTTGTGACCGAACGTGCCGGCCGGGTCAAAGTTGTCGACAAAGATGGCAATGTTCAGGAGGAGCCGTTTCTGGACCTAACAGCGATCAACCCGTTGGGCAGTGATGTTCAGACCGGGTTTGTGGAGCAGGGTTTGTACTCGATCGCGTTCGATCCGAAATATTCTGAAAACGGGTACTTCTACGTGCACTACGCATCCCTGCCTTTTAACGGCGACGGCATGATCGTCCGCTTTACTGTCGACCCGGCCAGCCCCGACGTGGTGAGCCCGGAACGTACCAATGAAACCGCCAAAGTTATTATGCGGATTGAACAACCTTGGTACAACCACAACGGTGGACAGATCGAATTTGGACCAGACGGAATGCTCTATATCGGCTCTGGTGATGGTGGCTGGGAAGGTGACCCCTACGAAGCCGGTCAGGACCTGACGACGCCGCTTGGCAAAATCCTTCGTATCGATGTTAATACCGAGGATAGGGCATACAACATTCCGGCAGACAACCCATATGCAGGCGCATCCAGCGAACGACTGATGCAACTGTTCGGCATTACCGAAGAACAGTTTTCAAAAATCAAAACGCGCTCGCTGCCGGAAATCTGGTCATACGGTGTTCGTAACCCATACGAATTCTCATTCGATCCCAAGACCGGAAATATGTTTATCGCTGATGTCGGTCAAAACCACTGGGAAGAAATCATCTTTGAGAAAGCCGGCGACGGTGGTCACAACTATGGTTGGCCGAGAATGGAGGCGGCCTTCTGCCATCCGATGACGGGCGATCCGGCCAATTCTGAATGCTCGGTTGTGGGCACCTTGCCTGCCGCGATGTATCCACACAATACCGCGTTTCCGGGTGCCGCCGAAGACACCAAGAACGCAGGCTGCTCTGTTCAGGGATTTGGCGTTGCCAATTATGGCGGGATGGACGGTGTCTATCTGGCCGGCGACTGGTGCTCTGGCCGCGTATTTGGTTTGGCCCATGACGGTTCAGGCTGGCAGTTCAAAGAGTTGATCCAAACTGGCATGCAGTTCACCGCTGGCGGATATGATCAGGACAACAATGTTATGGTCGTGAATGCCAACAACTTTTACCTCGCGGATCAAGGCCCTGATACCAACCCTCCGGGCAGCCTGTGGCGGGTCATGGCCGCATCTGATGTGCCAGAAGGTGCCACAGTGGCGAAAATAGCAAACTAAAACGCGCTTGGTTGCAGCAGCCCCCGGCGGATGATCCGCTCGCCGGGG
>JAPKCR010000084.1 GCA_026421135.1 Sulfitobacter sp.
CACGCAGACCGTTCGCAACACGATCTTGCAAGAACTCTAGCGCGCTTTCCGCAGATACTTCGCCCGGCAATCCAAGGCGTGCAGGCTGGATGGAAAGGGTTACGTTCAACCGCACACGGCTGTCACCAAATTGGTTGTAGTCTACGATGCCTGACAGCGCTTGGACCTCGCCAATGTTCAGACCGCTCAGCTCAACCACAGCGCCAACAGCTAGGCCCGAAACGTTCTCGTCAAAAATTACGCTAAGCTCGAGCGGCTCTACGGCGGAAGAGTTGAACACCGCGCTGCGGGCCTCCTCTTTGCTTGGGAAAATCTCGAATACAGTGCCGTCCTGCACGCGATCACCGCCCGAGATGAATGTGTCAAAAGTGACGCCACCACCGATCAGCGTCGCGATTGATTCAAAATCAACCTCGGCACCGCTTGGCCCGATAGATACACTAAAGCCAGAGCTATCCCAGAAACGAGTCGACGTGTTCACCAGATTGCGATGTTCTTCGTAGATCAATGCCTCAACAATCGCGAAATTTCCGCGCGGTGCAATCTCGGCTTTGCCAAGACGGCCCACTTCGATGCCGCGGTACAAAATCGGCGCATCGTCGGTCAGTTGGCCATTTCCAACCGTGCGAAATGCAATTTGCAAACCGGTTTGCCCGGCACGGATCAGAGGGGCAGAATCAGCCCCGGCAAAGCGATTGGCGAAAGTGCCAATCTCGTCATTCCAGGACCCTTCGATGTAAACACCACTTAGAACGGTGCTAAGCCCCGTGATCCCTTGGGCGGAAACCTCGGGCTGGATGATCCAAAATGCGGCGCTGTTGTCGATATAGGGCGCGACATCCTTGTCTACGCGGATCGTGGCGACAACTTTGCCCAATCCCGCCGAGAACCCGACCTCTTCAACGCGACCGACGGTCACATCGCGGTACCGCAATTCGGTTTCGCCAGCTTTGATGCCTGCACCCTTTTCAAATTCCACATAAATTTGAGGGCCGCGCGCATTATAGCTGTTCCATGCGACACCCAACGCAATCAAAAGCGCCAGAAATGGGATGATCCAAACAATGGAGGCACCGCTGAGAAAGATCTTGCGCGCTGACTTAATCGGCACGTCAGGTGGTGTATCAGTCATCTTAAGTGGAATCCCCATCCCTTGCTTGACCATCCCAAATCATACGGGAGTCAAAAGCCTGCGCCGAAAGCATAGTAAAAATCACGGAAAGTGCAAAAAACATGCTCGCTGGTCCGGGATTGATCGTGGCTAGTGACTTGAGTTGCACGAGCGATGACAAAATCGCAACCACAAATATGTCGATCATCGACCAACGGCCAATGTATTCGACGATTTCGTACATAAAGTGTCGCGAATTATTAGACGCTGTCCTGCGACTTTCGACACTGATCGCCAAGAACGCGATGGCCCAGAATTTAGCCAGTGGAATCGCTACCGAAGCAAGCAAGATGATAAAAGCGATACCGTACGCACCGTGGTGCGCCAGTTCGACAGCACCCCCGACTATCGTGCTTTCATCGGTTTGAAACAGGGTCTTGGTTTTTAGCATTGGATAGGCGTTTGCGGGGATGTAGCACATCAAACCCATGAGCCAGAATGCCCATACCCTTTGCAAACTGCCAAAATCGCGCGAAACTAACTTATGCCCGCACCGGCCACAGACCGGCGTGCCCATAGGCCAAGCCCTTGAGCAACGTCTACAGGCCACCAGACCCATTTCACGCGCGCTTAGGATTTTTTTGGATGTTCCAGAGAATTCCATACCGACCATCTACAAATGAATCTTTCCTGCGCCACAACAAGCACAACCAAACCGCCAAACATCCAGAACGCAGGACCAAACCCGACGGTCGCTAAATCTGCGATTTTTACCAACGCAACAGCGCAACCAAGTGCAAAGATTTCGGCCATCGACCAGGGAAGCAATGCATCTGACAGACGAAAGGCTTGCATTGAATATCGTGCCGGGGGCAAATCCAGCACGATCGGCACCAACACATAAAGCGTTATCACCACCCGCAGCAGGGGCACAATCAGGATCAATGCAGCCGTCGCCAACGCCAGCAGCAACAATGGCCCGCTTGAGAACGCGAGCGCAGCATCTATGAGCGAGACCGCATTTT
This sequence comes from Sulfitobacter sp., assembly GCA_026421135.1. Classification (GTDB taxonomy): domain Bacteria; phylum Pseudomonadota; class Alphaproteobacteria; order Rhodobacterales; family Rhodobacteraceae; genus Sulfitobacter. The sequence goes on from JAPKCR010000084.1 coordinate 2,137, forward strand.
TATTGCCTGCCGCGTCAATGTCGAGAAACGGAAAAAACGCAGCGCCAATCATCAGAACGAACGTTGCCATCGAGATAGCAATAATCTTCAGCCCTGCTTTATGCCTTGGTGCAATCAGAACCGTATGACACCGCTCGCAAACCGCTTTCTCACCCATTTTTGGGATTTTCAGGCGATACACGGCATCGCACTGCGAACAGACGAGAAGGTCTGCCAGCGGAACAGGTGTCTCATGGTTTACCAAATCCTTCATGCCCTGCTTATACAGGGTATTTTTTGGTTTGGTATACGGAACCTCACACATTCTGGTCAGAGAACTACCGCGCATTGCCGGTATCCCTGGCGCTTTGCCTGAAACGAAGCGGCAGCAAGTGTGTTGATATGTCGAAGGACGCTAGGCCACCTCATATAGCTCGATCGCAACCGACTTGAAAAACGCGGGTGCGCATTTCGAGGATAGTGAGGTCGTGGTCGATCAGGGGATCATCACCAGCCGCTCACCCGAAGATCTGGACGCGTTTATTGCGAAGATCGTTGAAGAGGTCGGAGAAGGAAAACACGACCGCGACGCGGCCTAAAGGCAGCCCGCATTTCACAAGAAGGGCAGGGTTTAACGCCCTGCCTTTCTCAATGTCTAACTAGGCTAGCGCCTTATCGATACTTCTACTCAGTTTCTCGACCAGCTCGTCAATTTGGGCATCCGTTATGATAAAAGGCGGTGCCAAGAGAACGTGGTCACCGGCTTTCCCGTCTATCGTCCCTGACATCGGATAACAGATTAAACCGTTTTCAAACGCGTGTTTCTTGATCTTTGCGGCGATCCCTTTTGATGGATCAAATGGGGCCTTTGTTTCCCGATCGGACACCATTTCGACACCTATAAAGAGCCCACGGCCACGGATGTCGCCGACATTCGGGTGCTGCCCCAGGGCCGCATTTAAGGCGGTACGAAGCTTGTCACCCTGACGTTGGACATTTGGCAGCAAATCGCGGCCTAGCACTGCTGAAACCACTGCAACACCGGCAGCCGCCGCCGTTGGATGGCCCACATAGGTATGCCCATGCTGGAAGAAGCCTGTGCCATCCTGAATGGTTTGATAAATATGCGCCGTGCATAACATCGCCCCGATGGGTTGATACCCGCCACCCAGCCCCTTGGCGATGCAAAGGATATCGGGGGCCACGTCCTCTTGCGAACAGGCAAATAAAGCGCCAGTGCGCCCCATACCACACATGACTTCGTCAAGGATCAGCAGGACACCATATTGATCGCAAATTTCGCGAATGCGTTTGAAATAGCCTGGTGCCGCCGTCAATGCCCCTGATGTGGCCCCAACTACGGGTTCCGCGATAAAGGCCATGACGGTATCTGGACCAACACGCAGCAATTCCTGTTCAAGTAAATTAGCGGCGCGGATACCGTATTCTTCTGGCGTCTCGTTTTCGTGCTTTAGCCGGTATTCATAACACGGATCAATGTGACTGATATCCAGCAGCAGCGGCGCAAATTGTGCGCGGCGCCATTCGTTCCCCCCTGCCGATAACGCACCAATGGTGTTGCCGTGATAACTTTGCTTGCGGGCGATGATGCGCCCACGTTCAGGCTGGCCGCGTTCAACATGATACTGCCGGGCCAGCTTTAGCGCCGCCTCGACAGCCTCTGACCCGCCGGACACCAGATAGACACGATCCAGATTTCCGGGGGCGTGCTCGATCAGCAAATCAGCAAGGGTTTCGGCAGGCTCAGACGTAAAGAATCCCGTGTGTGCATAGGCCAAACTGTCCAACTGTGCCTTAATAGCGTCAATGACTTCTCGGTCACCGTGTCCAAGGCACGACACTGCCGCACCACCTGATGCATCCAAATATTGCTTGCCGCTGGCGTCGGCTAGATAGCAACCCTTCCCGCTGACGGCGACGGGCGGAAGGTTTCGGGTGTGGCGTGGAAAAATATGAGACATGGATAAATCCTTGGCTAATGTTTCAGGCAGCACCGGGCAGCAGCACATTGCGCGACCCTTCCTCAAAGCTATTGATGGTTTGAGACCAGACCGTTCCGGGCCAGCGCAGTTCCATCTGGCGTTTTCGGGGACGGTACACGGCTGTGTAAAGTGTTCCGAAACCCGCACCAAAAGCATGGGAATACAAAGGCGGCTTTAGGAACGTCCCGATAAATTTCTCTTCGGGATCGCGATGGAACCGCAACCGTTGCAGGAGATAACGCTCCCGTTCGACCGTTGCAGTGAAACGCGCGTGGCTGATCCATTCTACGGTTTCTTGGTGGTTCGTCGCCACGGCGGCATTGGTAATCAGCGTCTCGCGATCCGGGGCCATGAATGCCGTCAGATACTTGCGTTTGCGGTCCAGCACGGTGACATTATAGCTCATGTGCGTAGGCACACGCGCCAGTACTTCGCCTGCTTGTTCCGTGTTTTCACAAGTTTGCAAAACATACCGCAGGATCAATGGCACCCCAAAACCCACACCCACAACGCGCCTGCCCCCAAAGGTCAGCGAGATCGACAAACCGGCCTCGTTCACACCGTCAACCAGCCCGAACAGTCCGTCCGATGTGCCCATCACTTTTCGGCCCTGCCATCCTGTATGTAATACCAAGCTGTCAAAGGCGTTTGTGTTGTAGTCGTAGTTACGGACCAATACCGGCTCTTTGCCACCCCAGACAGCCTGACTGCATCCCGAAAGATATGGCGGTGGACAGTAGAAGCTTAGGAATCGCGCCGCTAAATCGCCGCCGCCTGCCTGCTCGCATAGCTCCTCGTACAGGGGAATCATCTCGGGCATATGTTTTTTTAACGCGCGCCTGCATTCCGCATATGTGGGGCGCACGGATTCGCCCTCCTTCAGCCACCATTTACGGTAGTGAGGCCAATATTCGGCGAAAAGCCCGGCCCATTTTGGACCGGGCGTTTCTTCTGATATAGCACGCCAAAGCATGTGCTGGCCTCTCGAACCTTAGAGGATTTTAAAAGCCGGGTCTGAAAACGCCGGGCCTGCCTCTGCAACTGGCAAAGGACGGCCATGAACCGACTGCTTAATGCCGTGGATCCACTTTTTTGCCCGCTCATTCAACTGGAATGATTTGGTCATCGACCGGCCACGGGTCACAAGAATGCCAATGTCGGCCCCTTCATAGCGGTAATCACCAGGCCGGAGGATGCGCAAAAAGAACGCCTCGTTTTCGGATTCGACCGCACGACGGTGATAGTCAAACCGGTCAAACACCACACGGCCGTCTTCGAGCATCTTGTAGATGCCGGTTTCAGGCGCATCGCTACAGATATCAACACTGTCTTCGGTGTGTTTGATAACCATCTGCGACCAGCTGTCGATCATATCTGGGTTTGCCCAACGATTGTTCAGTTCCGTCGTATCCAAGTTGAACTTCTTTTTCGAGAATTCAAGGAGGTGAAACAGGAATAGCGGTGCATCCGCATGCGCAAAGGCTGCATGGTTCGTCATCGAAGACGCGCCTGTGATGCGCGGGTTCAATTCGCCCAGCCAAAGATCACCGGTCTTTTTGTCGATCAAGAAGTCGAGCTCAAAGTAGCCGCGATAGCCTTCCTTGCGCAGTTGTTCACCGAATTTGAACGTCAGTTCACGGGCCTTTTGACGAACCTTAGGCGGGAAGGCAGTGGACAGGATTTCGTTACCACACCAGCCGCCGCGATAGGGCGTCAAATCCTTGAAACCGACCAGTTCGGTCATCAATGGGCCAACGATAGTGCCTTCCTTGGTGGCACATGCCTCGATCGCAGAACCGCGGCAATCGATCCGTTTCATGATCTTGATCTCGCCCTCGCCGACGATTTCGGATTCATGACGGCGGAAGTCGGCTTCGGATTTGATAAAGAACGTGGTGTGTCCGCTATCGCCAAAAGCGGATTGCAGCACCAAATCATGCCCTATACCGGCCTTTTCGCAGGTTTTCTTGAGGTCTTCGTAGTCTTTAACCTCGGCCAATACATTCGGCACAGACGGCACGCCCGCCTTGTTGCCGATGCGAACGGTTTCGATCTTGTTGTCCATCTTGGTGCGCAGTTTGGCCTTGGGGAACCAAACATCGGCACCCAGTTCTTTTGAAAGACGTTCGGTTTCTTCGTCGAACATCAGAAACACGAACTTTGGCTTGCCGCCGCGACGCTTGATAAAATCGATGACTTCTTTGTGCTGCAACAGATAGTTGTTGATATCTTCGATGCTTTGGAATTCTGCGTGCGGCTGTTCGGACGGGCAGAACACGTTCGGGTGCTTGCCGCCGTAGCAGTCGATGTAGCAGATATACTTAAAGTTCTTCACCCATTCATCTAGGCCCAACAGGTTAAAGTTGGTCGCCGAGATGAAATAAACAGGGTCTTCGTTCCGGTGAAAGAACCTGCGGATTTCCGAGATATTCTTGAGAACAGTCGTGGTCATAGAGTTGGGTCCTTTTCTTATTCAGGTGAAGACGAAAGATTTTTCTTCCGCACGCGTTTTAGCGCTGCTTCGGTAAAGACGCGCAGCCCCAGATCAGGGCGGTAGCCGTGGATTTCGCTGACATCCAGGGCGCGCATGAACGACAGAATTTCTTGGCTGACGACCTGTCCGGGAACAAGGATCGGAAAGCCGGGCGGATAGGGGATGATAAAGCTGGCTGAGACGACCGTTTTACCTGCATCCATGGCCTCGCGCAGGGTGCCATTCAGGTCCAGATAGTCGGTATTCTTTTCATCATAAGCAAGGAAGAACGCGGTTCGGATATCCCCCTCCGACGTTACGCTATCGGTGCGAAATGAATCGTGAAAGCGACTGAAGTCGGGCAAAGGCGGATAGTTTTCCATCAGGTTCGATACGCGATTGTCAAACGAGCGGCGTTCCATCTTGCTTGCGTCATCCAACAGATCATCCAGCGATTTGGCGATCTCCACCAGCACTTCGATTAGATAGGCGACGCTTGAGCGTGTGGTGCCGATGTTGGTCATGAACAGAACGGTGTTGCGCGATGTCTTGTTGATCTGGATGCCGTACTTGTCCATCAGGATATCGGTCTTGAACGTGTCGCCGTCCCAGCCCGTGCCGCCGACCAACAACGTGACGCGGCTGGCATCCAAAACGAACTGGTCTTTCTCCCAGCAGTCCCACATGTCGGTCCAGCCCTGTTGTTGATCGTAATAACTGGTGACACCGCTTTCGCGATATTCTTCAGGTATCATATCACCGGCGGTTAGCACCTTGAAATACTTGCTGAGCAAAGGGTGGTCGGCAATTGCGCGACGCATCGAAAGGGCCGCTTCGATCTGGCGCTGGACAAATTCAAAGCCTTCCAGTTCGACCTGACGCCGCCCCACATCCAAAGACGCGATGATCTGATAGTTCGGAGAAGTCGACGTGTGGGTCATATAGGCTTCGTGGAACGACTGTTCCACCTCGCCTTTGAAGTCCTGATCGTTGACGTGGATCATTGACCCCTGCCGTAGAGATGTCAGCGTTTTGTGAGTTGATTGCGTTGTATAGACCCGTACCCGTGATTTTGGGGGCGGGATC
>JAPKCR010000713.1 GCA_026421135.1 Sulfitobacter sp.
CCAGATCGACGAAACAAAGTCGGATGCGTGGTATTTCGAGACGGCCGCAGATGTGTACCGCCCCGATATCTACCTGAAGGCCGCGCGGCTGCTGGTCGATGACGGCATGGCGGATGAAGCGGACTTTCCGTGGGACAGTGACGGGTTTAAGGCACCGACGCCTGCAGCCGATATCATCGACGGCATCGGCTATGACGGACGCGCGCCGAACGCCTATATCGACAGCCTGCCCATCGGCCTCAAGTCTGGCCAAACGGTCGTTGACAGCAAGATCCAAGGCTAAGCCCTTGCTCCCCTTGCGTGATCGCAAGGGGACGTACCCCAAATCATTTCAAAAGCAGCAAATGGACATACCATATGATCGCGATTGACACTCATACACTCGACACCAAGGCTCGCCGCGCGCGGCTTTTTGCCCGCATCAACAAGGCTGACGCCTGGTTTAATGTCTTTGGCCTTTCGTGGCTGACACCTGTTCTCAAAGCGGCGGCTGGGGACAATCCGCGTGCGCAGGCGGGCGAAATCTGGCGGTTGCTGGGCGTGCCCCTGCTGGCGATCGCGATATTCCTGATGCTTTGGGCGACCCTTGCGCCCAAGGTGCAAACTTCGCTTGGCGCTGTGCCGGGGCCTGCACAAGTCTGGGAACAAGTGGGCGAGCTGCGGCAGGACGCGATCCGCGAGGGACAACGTGAGGCGGCCTTCTATGAACGCCAGGCTGCGCGCAATGCCGAACTGGTCGCGAGTGGAAATGAGGACCGCGTGCGCGACCGCGCCTATACCGGCCAGCCGACCTACTATGATCAAATCTGGACTTCGATCAAAACCGTGTTTTTCGGGTTCATTATCGCCTCCATCGTGGCGATTCCGCTGGGCATCGCGGCGGGTCTGTCGGTGACGGCAAATGCCGCGCTCAATCCGCTAATCCAGATTTTCAAACCGGTCTCTCCGCTGGCGTGGTTGCCGATTGTGACCATGATCGTCTCGGCGGTCTATACAAACAATGACGGTATGTTTTCCAAGTCGTTCCTGATCTCGGCCATCACGGTCACGCTTTGCTCGCTTTGGCCGACGCTTATCAATACCGCCTTGGGCGTCAGCGCCATCGACAAGGATCTTGTGAGCGTAAGCCGGGTTCTGAAAATGAACACTTATACCAAGATCACCAAACTGGTGCTGCCCTCGGCGCTGCCGTTGATCTTTACCGGCTTGCGCCTCAGCCTCGGTGTGGGCTGGATGGTGCTCATCGCGGCCGAGATGTTGGCGCAGAACCCTGGCCTCGGCAAATTCGTCTGGGACGAGTTCCAGAACGGCTCTTCGCAATCGCTGGCGCGGATCATGGTGGCGGTGCTGACCATCGGCATCATCGGCTTTCTATTGGACCGTGTGATGTATGCGTTGCAGTCCATGTTCACCTTCTCGAATAACCGGTGATCGATATGGGACTTTTGCAATTCAACAACGACTCGAAAAGCTATGGAGAGATGTCCGTGCTTAAAGACATCAACCTTGACGTCACCGAAGGCGAATTCGTCGTCATCCTCGGCTTTTCCGGCACGGGTAAGACCACGCTCATCAACCTGATGGCCGGGCTGGAGCAACCCAGCAGCGGCACAGTTACATATCGCGGTGCGCCCATCACCGAGCCGGGGCGCGAGCGCGGTGTGATCTTTCAAAACTATTCGCTGATGCCTTGGCTGACGGTGAATGGCAACGTGGCGCTGGCCGTAGATACGATGTTTCCTGAGCTGTCCAAAGCGGAGCGGGCGACCAAGGTCGATCACTATGTCGGCATGGTGGGGCTTGGTCATGCGGCGACACGCCGGCCTGCGGAGCTGTCGGGCGGCATGCGCCAGCGGGTGAATGTGGCCCGTGCACTGGCGATGGACCCCGAGATGCTGCTGCTGGATGAGCCGCTATCGGCACTCGACGCACTGACCCGAGCCAATCTGGCAGATGAGATCGAAGCGATCTGGGACGCGGACAAAAAGACCTGCGTGCTGATCACCAATGACGTTGACGAAGCGATTATTCTTGCCGACCGTATCATCGCCCTTAACCCGGACGGCACGTTGGGGGATGAGTTCAAGGTCTCGATC
>JAPKCR010000085.1 GCA_026421135.1 Sulfitobacter sp.
CGGTGGCACAGGCGCAACAACTGTTGCCGCCACCATGATCGCAGCACATTTGGCCGGTATCGCAGTGTTCGCCACGGGCGGGATCGGCGGCGTGCACAAAGGTGCAGAAAACACCTTCGACATTTCCGCTGATCTGCTTGAACTGGCCCAAACCCCAGTTACCGTCGTTGCAGCAGGGGCCAAAGCAATTCTGGACGTGGCGAAAACCCTCGAAGTGCTGGAAACCCAAGGCGTGCCTGTGATCACCGTGGGTCAAGACAGCTTTCCCGCGTTCTGGAGCAGCACATCGCCGATCAAGTCCCCGCTTCGCATGGATGATCCATCCCAGATTGCAGCGGCTCATAGAGTCCGTGCGCAGCTTGGTCTGCCCGGTGGTCAACTGGTCGCCAACCCAATCCCATCTGCAGACGAGATTTCGGCTGCTGAACTTGCCCCGATCATCGCCACCGCACAAAATGACGCAGTGACCAACGGGATCACCGGCAAATCGGTCACGCCCTACTTGCTGCAACGTATTTTTGAACTGACCGATGGGCGTTCTTTGACGGCGAACATCGCGCTGGTGCGCAATAATGCACGTCTGGCGTCGAAAATTGCAGCAGAACTTGCTGTAAAAGGCACATAATGCCCAAATTTCAAGCGCCGCCATTGTAGGAAACCGCCAAAGTACTTAGCTCTGGCAAGGTAATGATTTGGAAGACATAAACACCGATGAACACACCTTTTTCGCCTCCTAGCCCCCCTCCTGCGCCCAAACGCACGGTTTTTGCCCGGCTACGGGGATCTTTTTTGACGGGTCTGGTTGTGATTGCTCCAGTGGGTCTGACAATCTGGCTGATCTGGTCTGTTGTCGGCTGGATCGATGGTATTGTGCTGCCTATGGTGCCGCTTGCCTATCATCCTGACCGGCTGATCCAGACTTATTTCGGGCTTGATCCCTCTGCGCAAATCAACGTGCGCGGGATTGGTGTGATCATCTTTTTGCTGTTCACCATTATCATCGGTTTTCTGGCAAAGGGTATTATCGGCCGGTCGTTTATTCGCTTTGCCGAAGGGCTGGTGCAGCGCACCCCCGTTGTGCGCACCATCTATTCCGGCATCAAACAGATATCCGAAACGATTTTTGCCCAAAGCGAACGCAGTTTCGAGACCGCTTGTATGATCGAGTATCCGCGTCCGGGGGCCTGGGCGCTTGGGTTTATCTCGATCGCCGCAAAAGGCGAGGTGAGCCGCCACGTCGGGGTCGACAAAGAACTGGTCGGCGTGTTTATCCCCACGACGCCAAACCCGACCTCGGGCTTTTTGCTGTTCTTTCCCCGTGAAGACGTGATCGAACTGGACATGAGCGTTGAGGACGCGGCGAAGTTGGTTATCTCAGCCGGGCTTGTGTACCCGCCAGAACGGCCCGTGCCCGTCGCAGGGGCCCCAGACCGCAGCGTGCGAATTGACCGTTCCTAGCTGAACATTTTTTTCAGATCGATCGAACTGCGCTTGCCCACCTTATCAATATCATTGCGCAGGAACTGTTCAGCAGATGCACGGCCTGCAACCCTGAGGGCTGAAATTACCGCCGGGTTCGGAACCGTCTTGGTTGCTGTTGAAAGCTTGGACATCATGTCGTCATCCGAGATCATGTGAATATGGACGCGGTTCATCTGCCCCTCTTCGATCTGCCCTGACTCCAGCAACCGTTGCACAAAGTCGATCGCACGCAATTCCCGCAACAAGCTAGAGTTGAAGCTGATCTCGTTGATCCGGTTCTGAATTTCCATCGGTGTCTTGGGTAGGTCTTCTCGCTCCAACGGGTTGATGTTAATAATCACGATGTCAGGCGGTAGTTCGCGGGTATACAACGGGAAAAGCGCAGGGTTTCCCGTATATCCCCCATCCCAATATGCCTCTGAACGGCCCGTCTTTGCGTCAAATATTTCGACCGCCTGAAAAAGGGTTGGCAAGCAGGCCGATGCCAGCAACGCGTCGGGGCCGATCTCGTCTCCTTCGAAGACCTTGATCTTGCCATCGCGGACCTTTGTGGCGCTTACGAAAAAGTGGGGCGCAGCAGGCCCGCAAACCAGATCATAATTGAATTTCTCGACGATTTCGCGCAGCGGGTTCTTATAAATCGAACCGAAGGCATAGGGCGACACAACCTGTGTCATCGCAGAGCTGACAGCCGCCTGCCAACTGTATTCCATCGCCCGGCTAAGCGCGGCCATCCCAAACGGGGCCATCCAGTCTGCAAGCTGGCTTTCTCCAACGCCAGACACCTTTTCCCAAAGCCAATCAAGATTATCCCGTGCGCCTTGACGGCCGCCGGTGATCATCCCGGCCTTAAGCGCCGCTCCATTCAACGCCCCGGCAGAGGTGCCCGAAATTGCAGAAATCTCAAGGTCCTCTTCTTCCAGCAGCCTGTCGAGGGCACCCCATGTATAGGCCCCATGCGCACCGCCACCTTGAAGGGCCAGATTGATTTGTTTCTTAACCATTGAAATGGACCGCCCAGAATAAATGAAACCGCCGTCGGCTGGGAGACTTAGAAGCCAGAGAATGTGAGAACTGTCAGACCCTTCCCTGGCTTCTAGATACCTTCGCCAAAAGCAAAAAGTTCTTAAAGTGCGGTCCAGCCACCATCGACGCTGACGGTCGTGCCAGTGATTTGCGCAGCAGCGTCAGAGCACAAAAAGGTGGCTGTGCCGCCCAATTGTTCAACCGTCGCGAATTCCTTGCTGGGTTGGCGTTCCAACATGACGTTCTTGATCACCTCTTCGCGGCTCATGCCGTATTCTTTCATCGTGTCAGGAATCTGCTTTTCAACGATGTCGGTCAGAACATAGCCCGGGCAGATGGCGTTGCAGGTGATCGGTTCCTTGGCTGTCTCAAGCGCGGTTGTTTTGGTCAGGCCGACAATCCCGTGCTTGGCTGCGATGTAGGCTGATTTGAACGGAGACGCCGTCAAGCCATGCGCAGACGAGATATTGACGACCCTGCCCCAGCCGGCCTTGCGCATCATCGGCAGCGCCATCGCCGTTGTGTGGAATGCCGAGCTCAGGTTGATCGCGATGATCGCATCCCATTTCTCGGCCGGAAAATCCGGGATCGGGGCCACGTGTTGAATGCCCGCATTGTTCACCAGAATATCGCAACGTCCGGCATCGGTGACAAATTGACGGCATTCATCGCCCTTAGACATATCCGCTTTGATATAGCGCGCTTTGACGCCGGTTTCTTTGGCGATTTCCTCGGCGATGGCGTGGTCTTCGTCTCGGTCGGTAAATGAGTTCAAGACAACATCCGCGCCCGCACGTGCCAAGGCCCAAGCGATCCCTAGGCCAATGCCCGAATTCGAGCCCGTAATTAGAGCGGTTTTTTGCGAAAGATCGATGCTGTAAGCCATGGTGTTCTCCTGCGGTTTCTGCGACTGCACCATGGAACGCGGCCCGCCCAATGAAAATGCCTAAATAATCTATCAAGGCGCAATCTGGCCGATATTCATCAAGTTAGGTGAAATCATCCGCGGGCAAAAAAAAACGTCCGCACGAAGCGGACGTTAAGTTATTGAGGCAGGTTTCATACAGGCAAGAAACCTATCGAGCAGTAAGGTCTTTATACGCAAACCTTCGCCGTAATCCAAGCTTAAAGTTTGATAACCCCCGTTTGCACCGCTAAGAGTTGGCCTAATAAAACAAGGGCAGAGCGGGATTGTTTCGAAAATGACCTCTTATTTTTTCCAAACCTGTCGGGCAGTTGCGGCAGTTTCTTCACTGATTCTGTCTGGCGTCGCCGCCTTTGGCGCGCCGATGCACGGGATATCTATGTATGGGGACCCTGCCTTGCCACCGGATTTTGTGTCTCTGCCCTACGCGGACCCCGATGCGCCAAAAGGCGGCGCGATCGTTTTAGGCAACACCGGCGGCTTTGACAGCCTCAACCCTTTCGTGCGCAAAGGCACCGCACCGTGGCAGCTTCCTTTTTTCACCCACGAGACGTTGATGGGCCGTTCTTGGGACGAACCGTTCACACTTTACGGTCTTTTGGCCGAATCAATCGAGGTGGCCGACGACCGATCCTGGGTCGAATTCACACTGAGGGCCGAGGCGAAATTTGCTGACGGAAATCCCGTCACGGTTGAAGATGTGATATTTAGCTACGATCTGTTGGGGTCCGAAGGGCACCCGCGCTATCACGGACTGCGCGCGCAGATCGACAGTATCACCCAGATCGGCCCCCGAACTGTGCGAATGACATTCAACACCGAGAACCGCGAACTAGCGCTGCTCGCGGGCATGCGCCCGATCCTCAGCAAGGCCCAATGGGAAGGACGCGATTTTGCAAACGCGCCGTTGGCGGACATTCCTGTTGGCTCCGGCCCTTATACTGTGTCCGATTATCAGGCCGGGCGTCAGGTTACCTTGACCCGCAATCCGGACTATTGGGGCAAAGACGTGCCATTCCGGCGCGGCACACACAATATCGACCAGATCAAACTTGATTTCTACGGTGACGCCAATGTGCTGTTCGAGGCGTTCAAGGCGGGGGAAATCTCGGCCATTCGTGAATTTAACGCCGAAAGCTGGGAAACCCAGTATGATTTTCCCGCGATTGAGCGGGGTGACGTCGTAAAGTCTACGTTCACCCACAATAAGCCGTCGGGCATGACCGGCTTTGTGATGAACACCCGCCGCGCGCCCTTTGACGACATCCGAGTGCGCGAGGCGATGATCGCGGCATTCAACTTCGAATATATCAACGAAACTCTGACTGGTGGTGCGCAACCCCGGATCACGTCGTATTTTTCAAACTCGCCCTTGGCCATGTCGTCTGGCCCTGCCGAGGGCCGCGTGGCCGAGTTGTTGGCCCCGTTCAAGAGTAGCCTGCCAGAGGGCGCGCTTGAGGGCTATGCCCTGCCCGTATCAGATGGATCGGCACGCAACCGGTCAGGCATCCGCGCAGCGATGAAAGCCCTGCAAGATGCCGGATACACGGCCCAAGATGGCACGATGCGGGATACAAATGGCAAGGCGCTGCAGTTTCGTATTTTGCTATCCAAAGGCAGTACCGAAAATATGGCAATTGCCGAGCTGTATATCCAAGCGCTCAAACGGTTGGGTGTCGAGGCTTCTGTCGAGGCCGTTGACGACGCGCAATTCGTATCCCGAAATGCAGAGTTCGATTTTGATATGGCGATCTTTCGCCGCGCCCTTTCGTTAAGCCCTGGCAATGAACAGCGATATTATTGGGGGTCCGAGGCGGCGGATCAGCCTGGCAGCCGCAATATGATGGGCGCGAAATCCCCTGCCATTGACGCCATGATTGATACGATGGTCAGTGCCACCACGACACAAGATTTTATCGCCGCGACCCACGCGTTGGACCGTGCGCTGACAGCAGGGCGTTATGTGGTACCGTTTTGGCAGTTCACCCAAGACCGCATCGCCCATATCGCCCAAATGAAGTACCCCGACCACGTGCCGCTTTACGGGGACGGCCCCAATTATATGCCAGAAGTATGGTGGATAGAGGCTGAGCGTTGAGGGTCAAATAGCGGGTTCGATGCGCCGTTGCTGACCGGCCCTTCGGGGAGAGTTTATTTGGCAAAATGAAGCTGGGACGGTGTTTACGTCAGGGACGTCACCCAGAGGATTGTCGCGTCTTCGTCGCTGACGGACACGACGTTATGGCCCATTGTGGCATCATAATAGGCACTATCGCCGCGGCGCATTTCGACCGGTTCATAGAATTCGGTGTAGAGCCTGACAACGCCAGTCAGCACATACAGGAATTCTTCGCCGTCGTGGCGCACCCAACCGTCGAATTCTTCCATCTTGCGGGCGCGGATGCGGGCACGGTAGGGCAACATCTGTTTTTTGCGCAAGGTATCAGCAAGCAGGTCGTGCTCATAGGTGGTGGTCGCTTTGCTGGTGCCTTCGCCGGATTTCGTCACGGCCATCCGCCCGGTGATCTGCCCGGCAGAGGGCGGCGTAAATAATTGCGGAACTGAGATTTCCAGCCCGATAGCGAGTTTCTTGAGCGCGTCATATGTGGGCGACATCTGCCCGTTTTCGATCTTGCTGAGGGTTGAACGCGCCAGTCCTGCCTGATTGGCAGCCTGTTCCAGTGTCCAGTTGCGGGCCTTGCGCAGTTCGCGCACGCGCGCACCCAGATCAACGGGGGGCGCGGTTTCCGCTTCACCGCTTTCGCGTGCAATCTGGATCATCGACTTGGGTGCTTGATTTGTCATGCGCTGCATATATCGCCCGACCATGCGCCTTGCAACGGGCCGGAACCCGCGCTAGCGGTGGCGCATGTTGTCACTCTCTCCCTCAGGTGGTTTCGCACCCTGCCCGACGTCTTTTAATATGGCGGCTCATGTGCTGGCAAAAGCAAGCGCACTTGGCGACAAGACCGCGTTGTTGATCATTGGTCAGGATGGCTCCGAGAGCTGGAACTATCGCGCGCTTGAAAGCGCAGTTCGGGGTACTGCGACGGGGCTTTTGGCGCTTGGGCTGGTGCCTGGAGATATCGTCTTGATGCGTTTGGGCAATACGGTTGATTTTCCGTTGGCCTACCTTGGAGCCTTGGCAGCCGGTCTGGTCCCTGTACCCACGGCAGCCGCGCTGACTGAACCCGAAGTCGCCGCGATCATTGACACATTACGGCCCAAGGCAATTTTGAACGATCCGGAGGTGGCCTGCCCGAAGGCTATGGGCCTTGTTGAACTTGGTGATCTGCGCGCGATGCGCAATCTGCCACCCGCCCAATGGCATATGGATGATCCAGAACGGCTTGGGTACATTATTTATACTTCCGGGACGTCCGGCAAACCAAGCGCTGTCATGCATGCGCATCGGGCCATTTGGGCACGGCAAATGATGTTTGACGGCTGGTATGACCTGCATGAGGATGACCGCCTGATGCATGCGGGCGCATTTAACTGGACCTATACGCTAGGCACTGGCCTGATGGACCCATGGACCATGGGCGCAACTGCGGTGATCCCTGCCGCAGGCACTGCCCCTGCCGATTTGCCCCAACTGCTGCTGCAGGCCAAAGCCAGCATTTTTGCGGCGGCACCCGGCGTGTACCGCCAAATCCTCAAATGCCACGAGACCATCCATGTTCCCAGTTTACGCCATGGTCTAAGCGCCGGTGAAAAATTGCCAGAGGCTGTGCGCCGCGCGTGGCAATCTGCCAGCAACACCAACATATTTGAAGCATACGGCATGTCGGAATGTTCGACTTTTCTTTCCGGTGGCCCGCTGCGCCCCGCCCCGGATGGGTCGTTGGGTTATCCGCAGGCTGGCCGACGCATTGCCCTGATTGGCGCGCAAGGCCCTGTTGCCCGCGGCACCGAAGGTACGATAGCGGTGCACAAAACAGATCCGGGACTGATGCTGGGATATTTTGGTGCCCCCGAACAAACCGCCGAGAAGTTTCAGGGCGACTGGTTTCTGACCGGCGACCAAGGCGTAATGGGCAATGACGGTCAGATCACCTATCTGGGGCGCAACGACGATATGATGAACGCAGGCGGCTTTCGCGTGTCGCCCATCGAAGTGGAACAAAAACTGGCCCAGTACCCCGGCATAACAGCCATTGGCGCGAGCGAGGTGACGGTACGTGCCGATGTGACCGTGATTGCGGCATTTTATACCGCCGATGCCCCGCTGGAC
>JAPKCR010000714.1 GCA_026421135.1 Sulfitobacter sp.
CCAACTGTCATAGTCAGTGATCATTGCTACGGATGCATAACAAAGCTCGGCCTCACGGGCGAGCTTTGCTTCGGGCATGTTGGTCATCCCGATTACATCCGCACCCCAACTGTTCCGGTACATATTGGATTCGGCCAATGTTGAAAACTGCGGCCCTTCCATTGCCAAGTAGGTGCCGCCGCGGTGCACGTTAATGCCGACGTCCTTAGCGGCGGTTTCACAAGCGTCGCCAAGGCGCGGGCAGGTCGGGTGGGCCACACTAACATGGGCAACGCAGCCGGTCCCAAAGAACGATTTTTCGCGGGCAAAAGTCCGGTCAATGAACTGGTCTACAATGACGAAATCCCCCGGTGCCATTTCCTCGCGAAACGACCCGCAAGCGGATACGCTAATCACATCCGTACAACCCAACCGTTTCAGTGCGTCGATATTGGCGCGATAAGGCACAGTCGACGGTGAATGGACATGCCCGCGCCCGTGACGTGGCAGAAACGCCATATCGACACCATCTAGTGTGCCGGTCAGGATCGCGTCGGATGTGTCCCCCCACGGGCTTTCGACTGTCAGCCATTTGGCCCCTTGCAGCCCGTCGATGTCATAGATGCCCGATCCGCCAATTACGGCGATTTTTGTATTTGTCATGGGAATGCCTTTGGACTGATTTACCGTCAGAGTATCAAGCTTCGCAGTGATGGAAACCCCGAAACCCGAGCCTTGGTTGGGCCTTGCCTTTCCATCTATGCCGCTTTGGTCTAATGAGCGCAAAAGTTCTCCACGACCGTTTCATACGAAGGATGCCCCAATGGCGCGTACCACTTTCCGCAGCTTTACCAAGAACCTTGACGTGACCGATCTGCGCTGGATGCCGGGCGAGAGGTTCTCGGTTTCGCGTTTGCGCATTGAATTGCTGTCGGGGCTGACTGTCTCCTTGGCTTTGGTGCCCGAAGCGGTGGCATTCGCCTTTGTCGCAGGGGTTCATCCGCTGGTCGGACTTTATGCCGCGTTTCTGGTAGGGTTGATAACCGCTTTGATCGGTGGTCGCCCGGGTATGATTTCAGGTGCAACCGGGGCTTTGGCCGTTGTGATGGTGGCCTTGGTCTCGCAGCACGGGGTCGAATACCTGTTTGCAACGGTGGTGTTGATGGGCATGATCCAGATTTTCGCGGGCGTGATGCGATGGGGCAAATTTATCCGGCTGGTGCCACATCCGGTTATGCTGGGCTTTGTGAACGGCCTTGCGATCGTTATTTTTCTTGCCCAGCTTAGCCAATTCAAGGTGCCCGGCACGATGGTGGATACAGGGCACGGCATGGGCGGCGGCGAATGGCTGTCTGGCCAACCGCTGATCTTGATGCTGTTGCTGGTTGCTGCGACCATGGCAATTATCTGGATCATGCCGCGCATCACCAAACTGGTTCCCGCTCCGCTCGCAGGGATTGGCATCGTCGCTGCGGTGGTTATTGCCTTTGGCATGGACGTGCCACGGGTGGGCGATTTGGCCTCAATCCAGGGCGGCTTTCCTATGTTCCACATGCCGTTCGGCGATGGGCTAGGGCTTTACGGTACCGCATTGGCCCCGTTAAATCTTGAGACGTTCTACATCATCCTGCCCTATGCCGTAATCTTGGCGGCGATTGGGCTTATTGAATCGCTTCTAACATTGAACCTGGTCAGTGACATGACAAACACCCGTGGCGGTGCAAGCCAGGAATGTATTGCCCAAGGTGTGGCAAACACGGTTACCGGCTTTTTCGGCGGTATGGGCGGCTGTGCGATGATTGGTCAGTCGATGATCAACGTGAAGTCAGGTGGCCGGACGCGCGTGGCAGGGATTGCTGCGGCGGTGTTCCTTTTGCTGTTCATTCTGGTCGGGTCGTCTGTGATCGAACTGATCCCGCTGGCCGCATTGGTCGGGGTGATGTTCATGGTCGTGATCGGGACGTTCGCATGGAATTCGCTTACCATCTTGCGCAAAGTGCCGCTGATGGATGCCTTTGTAATTCTGCTGGTGACAGTTGTGACCGTTTACGAAGACCTTGCGGTGGCGGTGGTTGTCGGGGTCATCGTGTCGGCACTGGCCTATGCGTGGAACAA
>JAPKCR010000715.1 GCA_026421135.1 Sulfitobacter sp.
GATGCCGCCATTGCTGCGCACCTATCTGTTGATGGGGGGCTGGGTCAGTGACCACGCGGTTGTGGACCGGCAGATGAACACCCTGCATGTGTTTACGGGACTTGAGATCGACGCGATCCCAGAGAATCGCAAGCGCCTCTTGCGCGGGTTGGTTTGAAGCGATTCTATGCCTTCTGCGAGGATTTAGTTCCAATTGGGATGAGGGTCATTGACCCCGACGCGGCGCAGATATAGCTGGCAGCCATGGCACGCGCACCCCTTTTACAAGTGAACGAGATTACGCTGACTTTCGGCGGCGATCCCGTATTCGAAAATATGTCTTTGGTCGTTCAGCCGGGCGACCGGCTGGCTTTGGTCGGGCGGAATGGCTCGGGCAAGTCCACGTTGATGAAAGTCATGGCTGGCATCGTTGAACCTGACAGCGGCGAGGTCATCGTCGGCCCCGGCGTATCGGTCGGGTACATGGAGCAGGACCCGGATTTGACAGGGTTCGAGACTTTGGGCGATTTCGCGTCACACGGGTTGGACCCGTCCGAGATGTACAAGGTCGAACGGGCAGGCGAGGGGCTGAAATTCGATCCCGCACGCCCCGTTAGCACGGCAAGCGGTGGTGAACGCCGTCGGGCGGCTTTGGCACGGTTGATGGCATCAGAGCCTGAATTGATGTTGCTGGACGAACCGACCAACCATTTGGACATCGAAGCGATCCGCTGGCTTGAAGACGAGCTGAAAACCACCCGCGCTGCTTTTGTTATTATTTCTCACGATAGGGCGTTCTTGCGCGAACTGACCCGTGCAACGCTGTGGATCGACCGTGGTGTGACACGCCGTCAGGAAATTGGCTTTGGCGGGTTCGAGGCGTGGCGCGACCAGATGTGGGAAGAAGAGGACATGCAGCGCCACAAGCTGAACCGCAAGATCAAGGCGGAGGCGCGGTGGGCTGTCGAGGGTATTTCAGCGCGGCGCAAGCGCAACCAAGGCCGTGTGCGGGCACTGCAGGAGCTTCGTGCTGAACGTGCGGGCCAGATTACCCGCCAAGGCACAGCTGCAATGGCACTAGAGGCAGGTACGAAATCGGGCCGCAAGGTGGTCGAGGCGACGGGGATTACCAAAGTCTTTGGCGAAAAATCGATCCTGCGCCCCTTTGATATTACGATCCAACGCGGCGACCGCATTGCACTGGTGGGGCCGAACGGTGTGGGAAAAACCACGCTCTTGAACATGCTGATCGGCAAAGAAGAACCCGATACCGGCACGATCAAGCTGGGCACAAACCTTGAGATCGCTTTGTTCGACCAAGCGCGCGCACAGCTAGATGGCGATATGTCCTTGTGGGATAGTCTGACAGGCGATCCCGATATGCGCGTATCGGGCAAGGCGGATCAAATTTTGGTGCGTGGCATGCCGAAACATGTGGTCGGTTATCTGAAAGAGTTCCTGTTCGACGAAGCCCAAGCACGTGCGCCTGTACGGTCGCTGTCGGGTGGCGAAAAAGCACGTTTACTACTGGCCAAGATTATGGCGCGGTCAAGTAACATGCTGGTGCTCGATGAACCGACGAACGATCTGGACGTCGAAACCCTTGATTTGATGCAGGAATTGCTGTCGAACTATGATGGCACTGTGCTGCTTGTCAGCCACGATCGTGACTTTCTAGACCGTGTTGCTGCGACCACCATTGCGATGGAAGGTGATGGCAAGGCCACGGTTTATGCCGGCGGTTGGACAGATTATCTGGCGCAGCGCCAGCAAGATGACTTTGACCAGAGCGTTGTGGCCAAGGCCAAGCCGGGGGCCAAGGGCGAAAAGCCGAAAGCCAACGCGCAAAAGGGTCTGAGCTTTACCGAAAAGCACCGTCTTGAGGCACTACCCGCCGAGATCGCGCGCCTTGAGGCCGAGATTGCCAAGTTGGAAGACCTAATGAGCGATCCAACGCTTTACACCGATAACCCGGTGAAGTTCCAAAAGGCGACCGATGCGTTGATTGAACGCAATGAAAAGCTGCAAGATGCCGAGGCGGAATGGCTGGTGCTCGAGGAAAAAGCCGAGAGCTAAGGTGTGAGGGGGCAGGGTAAACCGCCCCCTTTTTACCT
>JAPKCR010000716.1 GCA_026421135.1 Sulfitobacter sp.
AGCCGTAGTGGTAATGAATCAGCTATTCAGGTTCACGCCGATGCAGACCTATTTCGGGTGTAACATGCTGGCCCTGAACGGCGGTCGCCCCGAGCAGCTGACTCTGCGCAAATTCTTAACCTACTTCATTGATTTCCGCGAAGACGTCGTCGCCCGCCGTACAGCGTTCCTGCTGCGCAAAGCCCGCGAACGCAGCCATATCCTGTGTGGTTTGGCCGTGGCCGTCACCAACATCGATGAAATCGTTGCGACCATCCGGTCTTCTGCTGATGCAGCAGAAGCGCGTGAAAAGCTGATGACACGTCGCTGGCATGCTGAACCGATCCTGCAATATATTGCGCTGATCGATGACCCGACACATACCGCCAATGACGATGGCACCTATAACCTGTCCGAAGCGCAGGCCCGCGCCATTCTTGAACTGCGCTTGCAGCGCCTGACCCAGATCGGCGTGAAAGAAGTCACCGACGAGCTGGAAGAGCTTGCCAAGAAGATCAAGGAGTACCTTGAAATTTTGGGCAGCCGTGAGCGCATCATGGGTATCATTTCCGACGAACTGGCCGAAGTGAAAGACCAGTTTGCCGTGCCACGCCGCACCGAGATCGTCGATTGGTCCGGTGACATGGACGACGAAGATCTGATTGCGCGCGAAGACATGGTCGTGACCGTCACATCTGGCGGCTATATCAAGCGCACGCCTTTGGTCGATTTCCGTAGCCAACGCCGTGGCGGCAAAGGTGTGTCGGGCATGCAGACCAAAGAAGAGGACGTGGTCACCACACTTTTCGTTGCAAACACCCACACGCAACTGTTGTTCTTTACGACTGATGGCATGGTGTACAAGCTCAAGACTTGGCGCTTGCCGCAAGGCAGCCGCACATCGAAGGGCAAGGCAATCGTCAATATTCTGCCGATCCCAGTCGGCGTTTCCATCGCTGCGATCATGCCCGTTGATCGGGACGAGGCCGAATGGGCCGATTTGCAAGTCGTGTTCGCCACTTCGGCAGGTACCGTGCGTCGGAACAAGCTTTCGGATTTCACCAACGTCATGCGCAACGGCAAGATTGCGATGAAGTTCGAAGACGACCACGCCAAAACCACGCTGATCAATGCGCGCATTGCGTCAAATGATGATGATGTGATGCTGGTCACCAACTCTGGCCGGGCGATCCGTTTCCCTGCCACGGATGTGCGCGTATTTAACAGCCGCGCGTCGGTTGGTGTGCGCGGCATCAGGCTAAGCGGCGACGACAAAGTCGTTTCCATGTCGATCATCCGTCACTTCGATGCAACGTCCGATGAACGGTCGGCCTATCTTAAGATGCGCCGCGCTGTTGCTGGTCTTGCCGATGATGCGGACGCGCCCGCCGATGATGAAGAAGTCAGCGCAAACGCGACGATCAGCCAAGAACGCTATGCCGAGATGTCCGCTGCAGAAAACCTGTTGCTGACAATCAGCGAAAAAGGCTCCGGTAAACTATCGTCCAGCCATGACTATCCTGTACGCGGTCGCGGTGGCTTGGGTGTGTCTGCCATGGACAAGGCAATGCGCGGTGGCGATATTGTAGCGTCCTTCCCCGTTGAAATGGATGATCAGATCATGCTTGCCACATCCAAGGGGCAATCCATCCGCGTTCCTGTCGAAGGTATTTCTTTCCGCTCACGCAGTGCCGGTGGCGTGAAAGTCTTTGATACAGGCAGGGGCGAAGTGGTCGTAAGCGTGGCTTGGATTGCAGATCAGGGCGATGACGAAATCGATGGTGAGGTTGCTGAGGAAGCCTGATCACTGCTAGGCGCGGCAATCGAATGACCAAAAGGCCACCCAGCATAAACTGGGTGGCCGTTTTTTGTGGCTAAGGCTTTTTTCAGAAATCCATAAAGAGCGCGTCACCAAAATGCAAAAAAGCGCCCGATTGGGCGCTTTCTTTTTTATAGGTTGTAACTATGGCCGAGGCTTAGTTGGTGCCGTTTGTACCAACAGTATCTTCGCTGCTGTTCGCGACAACGCCGATTGCAACAACAGCAGCAACGCCGTTGACACCAATCTTGCCAAATCCAGTTGTCGAATTGGCAGCTGTCGCATTTCCAGT
>JAPKCR010000086.1 GCA_026421135.1 Sulfitobacter sp.
AGTGCGGGGGGCGGCGTGCAAGTTATCTGATTGAGCGATGACCAAGGAAGCACTACATATAGGCTACTGGCCCGACCCGCAGATACGGAGACACCCCCAATGGACATTTTTGAAGACGCACCAGAACGCGCCTACGCATGGGCTCAGGCGGGTCGCGGCGCTGCCTTGGCCACTGTTGCTGAAACCTGGGGGTCTGCCCCGCGCCGTGTGGGTGCACAGATGGCAATTTCCGGCGATGGCGAAATGCAGGGGTCGGTGTCGGGTGGTTGTGTCGAAGGGGCTGTGGTGATCGAGGCGCTTGAGGCGCTCGAGGAGGGCACATCGCGGTTGCTTGAATATGGCATCAGTGATGGCGATGCATTTGCAGTGGGATTGGCCTGCGGCGGCAAGATTCGCGTGTTGGTTGAACCGATTGGCAACCATGGCATGCCCTTTGATGTTCTGGCCGATCTGGTCAAGGCGCGAGCGGCACGTCAGCCGGTCGGTTATGAGGTGTCGCTATCGGGCGGCAGCGCGCGTCTGGTGCGCGATGGCTATGAAACCCGTTTCAGAATGGACCGGTCAGGCGTCGCGGAAGACGGTGATACCTTTATTGCCATACATAACCCGCCGTTGCGGCTGTTCATAATAGGGGCGGTGCATATCGCACAGGCCTTGGCACCGATGGCGCAGATCGCGGGGTTTGACGTTGTTGTCATCGACCCGCGCGAAGCTTTTGGGTCGCAAGCCCGGTTCCCCGAGGCGCGCGTTATCAACGACTGGCCGGATGCGGCGCTCGAGCAGGTTGGCGTTGATACCCGCTGCGCTGTTGTCTTGCTGACCCATGACCCGAAACTTGACGATCCTGCGTTGCACATCGCACTGCAATCAGATGCGTTCTATATCGGTGCGCTAGGGTCGAAACGCACCCATGCGTCGCGGGTGGAGCGACTTTCTGCTGCCGGATTTACCGCAGAGGACATCGCCCGGATCGCAGGGCCTGTGGGCCTTGATATCGGTGCCGCCGGTCCGCCCGAGATCGCCGTGTCGATCCTTGCGCAAATGGTGCAAAGCCTGAGAAAACCGTGAAGTTCGGAACTGTACCTACAGGCGAAGCAACCGGTGCGTATCTGGCACATTCCGTCGCCTTACCCAAAGGGCGGCTGCGCAAAGGCTTGCTGCTTGAGGATAGCCATATCGCCGAGCTTTTGGGGGCGGGACATGATCAGATCACCGTCGCGCGGCTGGCCCCCACGGATGTGGATGAAAATACCGCTGCCACGCAGTTGGCCCAAGCGCTGTTGGCCGGTGATGCGGACCTAGACAGGCATCTTGATATGACAAACGCCTTTACGGGGCGCGTGAATCTTTTGGCAAGAGGCCCGGGGGTGGCCGTGCTGGATGTCGCCGCACTGGAGGCCACCAACGCCGTGCATCCGATGATCACCCTTGCCACCGTGCCTCCGTTCCAGCAAATGGCGCAAGGCGGCATGGTCGCCACGATCAAGATTATCTCGTACGGGGTGGATCAAGCCGATCTAACCCGCGCCTGCGCAGCGGCACGCGGGGCCATCCGTCTTGCGCCGCCCCAGCTGCAAGATGCGACACTTATCATTACGGAAATTGAACGCGGGGCAGGGGACAAGGGCCGTGAGGCCATCGCGAACCGGCTTTCCGCGCTGGATGTCGTGTTAAAAGATGTGGTGATGGTGCCCCACCTTACCGATGCCTTGCGCGATGCGATCACGGCCGCGGACACGGCGTTGGTTTTGATCCTGACCGGATCGGCGACCTCTGACATTGATGATGTGGCCCCGTCAGCGCTGCGCGCCGCAGGGGGGACGGTTGCGCGGTTCGGGATGCCAGTTGATCCTGGCAATCTGCTGTTTTTGGGCAATCTTGGAGACCGTCAGGTAATAGGTTTGCCCGGCTGCGCCCGATCACCCGCGCTAAACGGGGCCGATTGGGTCTTGTCGCGGATCGTGTGCGGCATCGCTGTCACGGATCGAGACATTTCGGGCATGGGTGTTGGTGGATTGCTCAAGGAAATTGTGACGCGACCGCAACCGCGTCGGGGCTAATCATAGCCGACCGAGTGCACAATTCTGCATGTTTTCAGGCTGTCGAGAAAATTTCGGTTCTCAACCGGGTGGGGGCGTGCTTAACTCAGGCCAACGAGATCAAGAATACTTTAGGGAGGATATCTATGACACAGGTCAAAATGACCGTGAACGGCAAAGCCGCGTCTGGCGACGTGGAAGGCCGCACGCTATTGGCGTCGTTTTTGCGCGACAACCTGAAACTAACAGGGACACATATCGGATGCGACACCAGCCAGTGTGGTGCTTGCGTTGTGCATGTGAACGGCGAAGCGGTCAAAGCCTGCACTATGCTGGCGGTCGAGGCCGAAGGCGCTGACGTCAAGACAATCGAATCCATGGCCGACGCTGACGGGTCGTTGAACACGATCCAACAGGCGTTTCAGGATCATCACGGTCTGCAATGTGGATTCTGCACGCCGGGTATGGTGATGTCTGCTTCGGCACTGCTGAAGGATAACCCAAAGCCGACAGAGGCCGAAGTGCGCCACTATCTGGATGGCAACATCTGCCGCTGCACCGGCTATCACAACATCGTCAAGGCAATCATGGCCGCATCCGGCCAAGACGTCAGCGCATTGGCGGCTGAATAAGAAAGCGGCGCGTCGGCACGTGCGAGGAGGCACTGGCGGACGCAGTCACCCGCAATGAAAAGGCGTATCCCTGCGGTTCAGGGTGGCGCCATTCCAACAGAATAAACCTGCAAACGCGATGGTGCCCGACACAAGCGGCACCCCATAGGGAGGATTAACTATGCCAAAGGATGGCGGAATTGGTGCCAGCAGCAAGCGGCGCGAAGACATCCGGTTTTTGACCGGCGAAGGCAACTATACTGATGATATCAACCTGAACGGACAGGCTTATGTGTTCTTTCTGCGCTCGGATATCGCTCATGGGACGTTGAATTCAGTGGACACATCGGCGGCCGAGAGCATGCCAGGTGTGGTCAAGATTTTCACCGGTGCGGATTTCGAAGCCGTCGGGTCGATCCCTTGCGGATGGCAAATCACCGACAAGCATGGCGAAGTCATGCAAGAACCGCGCCACCCCGTTCTGGCGCACGGCAAGGTGCGCCATGTTGGCGAACCAATAGCTGCTGTAGTAGCTGAGTCTCTGTCTGAAGCCCGCGATGCCGCCGAAGCCATCGTGCTCGACATTTCAGAGCTGCCCGCCGTCATCGACATGAAAGAAGCCGTCAAGGAAGGCGCACCCAAGGTCCATGACGATCTGACGTCGAACCTGTGTTACGACTGGGGCTTTGTCGAAGAAAACAAAGGTGCTGTCGATCAGGCGTTCAAAGATGCCCACCATGTTACGACGCTCGAACTGGTGAACAACCGTTTGGTTGCCAACCCGATGGAACCTCGTGTTGCAGTGGGCGATTATGCCCGTGGCACCGGCGATCACACGCTTTATACTACCTCGCAAAACCCGCACGTCATCCGTTTGCTGATGGGCGCATTTGTCCTAGGCATTCCAGAGCACAAGCTGCGCGTTGTGGCCCCGGATGTGGGCGGCGGTTTTGGTACCAAAATCTTCCACTATCAGGAAGAGGCGTTCTGCACCTTCGCGGCCAAAGCCTGTAACCGTCCGGTCAAATGGACGTCAAGTCGGTCAGAGGCGTTCATGTCGGACGCCCACGGTCGCGATCACGTTACCAAGATCGAGATGGCGCTGGACAAGGACAACAACTTTACCGCTTTGCGTACTGATACATATGCCAACATGGGCGCGTATCTGTCGACCTTTGCGCCCAGCGTTCCCACATGGCTGCACGGCACATTGATGGCGGGTAACTACAAAACTCCGTTGATCTATGTGAACGTAAAGGCGGTGTTTACCAACACGGTCCCTGTTGACGCCTATCGCGGCGCTGGCCGCCCCGAGGCGACCTATCAGCTGGAACGGCTTGTCGATAAATGTGCGCATGAACTTGGGGTTGATCCGATTGCCCTGCGCCGTCAGAACTTTATCACAGAATTCCCCTATGCCACGCCTGTGGCGGTGGAATATGACACCGGCGATTACGTGGCGACCATGGACAAGCTGGAAGAAATTTCAGACATGGCGAACTTCGAAAAACGCCGCAAGCAATCCGAAGCCAAGGGCAAGCTGCGCGGCTTTGGCGTGAACTGCTATATCGAGGCTTGCGGCATCGCGCCGTCGAACCTTGTCGGTCAGTTGGGCGCGCGTGCGGGCCTGTACGAATCTGCGACTGTGCGGGTGAATGCGACCGGCGGTCTGGTCGTCATGACCGGCAGCCACAGCCACGGCCAAGGTCACGAGACTGCATTCCCGCAGGTGATCGCCGAGATGATCGGTATCCCCGAAGATATGATCGAGATCGTGCACGGCGATACGGCAAATACGCCAATGGGTATGGGGACTTACGGGTCCCGGTCCCTTGCTGTGGGTGGCTCCGCCATGGTGCGGGCAACTGAAAAGATCATCGCCAAGGCGAAAAAGATCGCTTCACACCTGCTAGAGGCGTCCGAGGGCGATATCGAACTCAAAGACGGTGCGTTCAGCGTCGCGGGTACGGATAAATCCGTAGCTTGGGGCGATGTGACCCTTGCCGCCTATGTGCCGCATAACTATCCGCTCGAAGACATCGAGCCGGGCCTCGAAGAGACGGCGTTCTATGATCCGTCTAACTTTACCTACCCGTCAGGTGCTTATGCCTGCGAGGTAGAATTGGACCCCGAAACAGGTCATGTCACCATCGAGCGTTTCTCGGCGGCGGATGACTTTGGCAACATCGTTAACCCGATGATTGTGACGGGTCAGGTTCATGGCGGGCTGGCCCAAGGCATCGGTCAGGCGCTGATGGAAAACTGTACCTATGACAGCGATGGCCAGCTGCTGAGCGCGTCCTATATGGATTACGCAATGCCGCGCGCCAGTGACCTGCCGTTCTATACGGTGGATCATTCTTGCCAGACACCTTGCACGCACAATCCCTTGGGCGTGAAAGGCTGCGGCGAGGCGGGTGCAATTGGATCGCCGCCTGCGGTGGTCAATGCGGTGCTGGACGCGATGCGGTCGGGTGGCAAGGATGTGGGTCACATTGACATGCCCGTGACGCCGTCGCGTGTCTGGGCGGCAATGAACAGTTGATTTGAGACGACGGGAGCGGGGGCCAGCCCCCCGCACCCCCGGAGTTTACTTGGCAAAATGAAGAGGGGAGTAAGGGCTATGGCGCGCTCTCTGATTGGAAGGACGGAAGATGTATAATTTTGACGTAGAGAAGCCGACCAGCATCGCAGATGCGGTCAAGGCCTTGGGGCGAGAAGAAGCGCAGCCAATGAGTGGCGGTCAGACCTTGATACCAACGCTTAAGGCGCGTTTGGCAATGCCGTCGGTCTTGGTCTCTCTCAACGGGATCACAGAGATGCAGGGCATCTGCACCGATGATGCAGGGCGCATTTGTATTGGTGGTGGCACCGTGCATGCGACAGTCGCCAAAGAAGCGGCAGCGCAGTATCCGGCCCTTGCCGGGCTTGCGGCGCGCATTGGCGATCCTGCTGTGCGCAACCGTGGCACAATTGGCGGTTCTGTTGCCAACAACGACCCGTCTGCCTGTTATCCGGCAGCGGTTCTGGCCAGCGGGGCGACGGTCGTCACCAACGCGCGTGAGATCGCAGCGGATGATTTCTTTCAGGGGATGTTTGCCACGGCCCTAGATGAAGGCGAGATCATCACGGAAGTAAAATTCCCCATTCCCGAAAAAGCGCATTACGAGAAGTTCATCCAGCCCGCATCGCGGTTTCCTTTGGTGGCAGTATATGTGGCCAAATTTAGCGATGGCGTACGTGTGGCTGTCACGGGCGCATCGGAAAACGGTGTGTTCCGCTGGACCGACGCCGAAGCCGCATTATCGTCCAACTTTGCCGCAAATGCGATCGAGGGGCTCAAGGTCGATGGCAGTGGTATGATTAGCGATCTGCATGGATCGGGCGACTACCGCGCGCATCTGGTGGGCGTGATGACCAAGCGGGCCGTTGCCGCGCTGACCTAGACTAACGGAAGATTCTTTTGGCAAAGCCGTCTTTGAGCGATCAAAGGCGGCTTTCTGCTATCTAATGCGTTGGCACTGGAACTTTCGGTCTTGGAGTGCGTTATAAACTAAGCGCTGCCCGAACGGCGTTGGTTAATTATGTAATTCCGTAAGGATATGAAATGTTTAGACTTCTTAAATCGACGACTTCTCTGACGATGTGCGTGGCACTGGCGTTGCCTACGGGCGGTTTCGCGCAATCTGTTACGGCTGCATGTGCGGCCGAAGGCACCGAGGCGGTATTTCCCTGCGTTCTCCCAGACGGCACAGAAGTAATGGACGCGGAGCAGTTGACCGAGCAAATGCAGGCCACCGATTCCGGCGTTCTGGGCGCTACTGGCGCTGTCGAAACACCAGCAGCTGATGCGGAAACTTCGGCAGACGCGGATGCTGATGCGAAAGCTGCCGAAGAGGCACAGGCTGCTGCTGATGCGCAGGCCGCTGCTGATGAGCAAGCCGCTGCTGATGCTAAGGCTGCCGAAGAGGCACAGGCCGCTGCTGATGCGCAGGCTGCTGCTGATGAGCAAGCCGCTGCTGATGCTGCCGCTGCGCAAGAAGAAGCAATCGCCGCGCAGATCGCTGCCGATGTAGAAGCGAAAGCAGCTGCGGATCAAGCCGCTGCACAGGAAGCTGCGACCACAGCTGAGCCAGAAGCCACTACGCAAGCCGAGCCAGCTGCAGAACCTGAGCAACCCGTAGAACCGGCGCAGGCAGAAGCGACTGCCGAGCCAGCACCAGCCACACAAGCCGAAGCGACCGAAGCGCCAGCACCGCAGTCCGAAGCTGCACCTGCAGCGCAGGCAGAAGCTACCGCCGAACCTCAAACCGAGGAACAGATTGCAGCCGAATTGGCCGCCCAGCAGGCTGCAGAAGAGGCACGCCAAGAGCAACGCGCCGCTGAAGCAGCCGCCGCAGCAGAATCTGCTGCAGCAGCAGACAGTGGTGAGGCAGAAGCACAGGTAGAGACCGAAGAGGTCACCGCCGAGCAGACCCGCAGTTCCGACGAGGAATTTGAAACCCAAGTGACGGGGCAGGCAGCAGCACAAGCAGCCCCCCAAAAAGACAAAGGTCTGAGCAAATTTGAAAAAGCATTGCTGCTGGGCCTTGGGGCTGTCGCCGTGGGCGCAGTTCTAAATAACGGGTCCAAAGTTGTCAGCAATTCTGGTGACCGTCTGGTTGTCGAAGACCCCAATGGCGATTTGCGCGTACTGAAAGATGACGATGCGCTTGTCCGTCAGGCCGGTGATGAAGTGCGCCGCGAAACGTTTAACGACGGTTCTGCCCGTACAACCGTTACCAAACCTGATGGCAGCCAAGTTGTGACTATTTTGGGCCGTGACGGCACCGTGTTGCGCCGCATTAACATCGATGCGCAGGGCAATGAATATGTGTTGTTCGATGATACTCGCACCGAGCGGCGTATCGTGGTGAACGAATTGCCACAGGTCGAGCAGAGAAATAGCCTTGCCAGCGAGCAGGACGAAGAAGCGCTTCGGATGGCACTGG
>JAPKCR010000087.1 GCA_026421135.1 Sulfitobacter sp.
GCCAACGAACTGATTTCGACCTATGGGGCCAAGACATTGATCCGCATTGGGTCTTGTGGCGGCATGCAGCCCCATGTTGGAATCCGTGATATCATTATCGCAATGACCGCGACCACAATCACGTCGCCTTCATCAGGCATTTTCCGCGAAATGAATTTCGCGCCCTGCGCTGATTGGTCTTTATTGCAAGCGGCCGTTGCTGCTGCAAAAGAAAAGGGTACGAATACCCACGTCGGCGGTATTTATTCGTCTGATGTCTTTTACGCCGAGCGCCCTGATCTGGATGAACAAATGGTACGTCATGGCATCTTGGGTGTCGAGATGGAGGCCGCCGAGCTTTATATTTTGGCAGCCCGCCACAAATGCCGCGCTTTGGCAGTGCTTACAGTCAGTGACCACTTGCAAACCGGTGAGTCACTCCCCGCGTCCGAGCGCGAAAAATCCTTTGGCGACATGGTCGAGATTGCGCTGCAAGCAGCCTTTGCCGACGCATAGACCTATTTAGGATACGTGAACCCTGCCACGGGGTTCATGTTCCGTGTGACCTGTCATAACCGTTGGGAAGAGGTTCTGAAGCCGCCCGAATGTGTTCCGCATCCGGCGCAAATATTTCGACCAGCAGCGGATAACAGGCAGCGGTATCGGATGAATGTTCGTCCGAACAATCGCCCCCCGGACATGCGCTTAACGCGCCCAACAAATCAATCTCAGCGTAAAACTCGAGATAGTCACCGGGCCGGACGGGGCTTGCCTTCATAAAGTATTGGCCGGTGTCTCGGGTAAAGCCAGTGCACATAAAGACATTCAACACGTCATGCACATGAGGTTCGGCCTGATCTACTGATACGTCCAAATGGCTCGCCAACGCGCGGGTCAAATTTGAATGGCAGCAATGGTGATACTGCCCACCCGCCAGTAAGTGATGCGTATATGGGTCGCATCGGGTGCCGATGACGTCATGTACAGATCCACCAAATTCGTCCTTGCCATACCAACCCAGCGTATCATCAGTAATTGTCGCCATCGGTCGCAGATATGGAAAACTTGTCCACATCCGTTGGCCGGTCGTGATGTGTGTGCCGTGCAATGCGCGAGTCTTGCCTGAATAGAAACGTTCATTCAGGTTGTCGCGCGCCCACAAGTTCAAATCGCCAACCTGCGAGCCCTCGACACTGACGATCCGGAAGAAATGGCCCGCTGGCACAGTAAAGCAAGCCGCATCACGCGGCGGCACTAGAACTTCGTCGATCTTGGTCATCGTCTCACGCGCAGCTTGGTACGCGACCATATCCGGCTCGGGGAGTGTATCGACTGGATAGCAAATCACTGGCTTTACCGCACGCCGTGCTGCTGCGTCTTGTGGTTCATTCATGCATTTTTCCCTGCAATACGCCCCGAAAATAGACACCCACCCAGGAATGTCCCCTCAAGCGCGTTATATCCGTGATAACCCCCGCCACCAAAACCGCAAACCTCACCAGCGGCATAGAGACCCTGCAATACCTCGCCTTGTGGTGTAAGCACTCGGCCTTGTAGATCAGTGTGCAAGCCGCCCAGACTTTTACGTGTCAAAACATTCAACCTTACTGCAATCAATGGCCCATTTTCAGCGTCCAGAATTGCGTGCGGTTTTGCCGTGCGTATCATTTTATCGCCGCGATAGGCACGCGCGCCACGGATTGCCGTGATCTGGGCGTCCTTGGAAAACGGGTTGTCCAACTGACCGTCCCGTGCCTCAATCTGGCTTCGCACTTTTTCCAGATCAAGCGGCTGATCCGGTGTCAGATCATTCATGCCTGCGATCAGTTCATCCAAGTTATCCGCGACAATGAAATCCGCGCCTTTTTCCTTGAATGCCTCGACCGCTGGCGTTGCCCCTTTGCCAAGCCGCGCCTTTAGAACATCACGCCAACCGCCATCGGTGAGATCTGGGTTCTGCTCTGACCCCGACAGCGCGAATTCTTTCTCGATGATCTTTTGTGTTAGGATGAACCAACTGTGCTCGCCCGCCTGCAGAATGCGCTTTAGCGTCGATAGCGTGTCGAACCCGGGCATGCAGGGGGCCTCCATCCGGTCGCCCTTGGCATCTAGCCAGATCGAGGACGGGCCAGGCAAAATGCGAATACCGTGATTAGGCCAGATCGGGTTCCAATTCTCGACGCCCTCGCAATAATGCCACATCCGGTCTTCATTGATCAGCCCCGCACCTGCATTTGCTGCAATGCCATGCATCTTGCCATCAACATAGTCCGGCACCCCCGACACCATCCGGCTTGGCGATTTGCCCAAGCGATCCGTTGGCCAGTGCTTGCGCACCAGATCATGGTTGGCCCCAATGCCACCTGTTGTCAGAATGACCGCCTCTGCCTGATGGTGGAATGTTCCGATGATCACCCGGCTGGTGCTCTGTCCACGCTGTTTTGTGGTCGCCTCAAGCACATCACCCGCAACACCGGTAACGACACTATCTGATACTTCCAGCGCGGTAACGCTGTGACGAAAAGCCATTTGTAAGCGTCCGGCGGCAGCATGTTCCTGCATTAGCTTGGCAAAAGGGGCCACCACGCCGGTGCCCGTTCCCCAAGTGATATGGAAGCGAGGTACCGAATTTCCGTGCCCACCTGCCATTGCCCCGCCACGCTCGGCCCAACCGACAACAGGGAACCACCGCAGGCCCAGCCCGTGAAGCCATCCGCGCATGTCACCAGCCGCCCATTCGACAAAACGGGTGGCATAGACAAGCGGGTTCGCATCTTCGGGACGGTCAAATTGGGCAGAGCCCATCCAGTCGCGCATCGCTAATTCGGGACTGTCGCGAATACCCATTCGACGTTGTTCGGGGGTATCAACCATAAACAGCCCGCCAAGGGACCAAAATGCTTGCCCCCCCAGACTTTGCGGGCCTTCTTGGTCGATCATCAAAACCCGACGCCCGCGCAAAATTGCCTCGTGTGCGGCAACCATCCCCGCAAGGCCAGCGCCAACAACAATAACATCCGCCTTGAAATTTGAGCCTGCCATAGTTCCCCCTGTCTGATGACAAAGGCTATTCGACGATCGAGGGCCGTGTCGAGGATCCTGTTCAAAGTGGCCGCGAAATCACCTTGGATTTGCAATCCTTCGGGGTGCCCTTTGTGGAAGTGTAGGTTTCTGCATTGCAAGCGACACAGTGGTAAAAGCACAAGCTGCCTTTGTCGCGGGCTTTATCTTTGCGCCAACGACACCCACGTGCAGGTTCTTTGCGCCGCAGAAAATATGAGGCGATCAAGAATATGACAAGAAAAGCGAGGAATATAAGGGGCATAGGGTTAGCGTCAGCCCACCCCGACTAAACCGAGGTGGGCCAAGCTGACTAGACGGTGCGTTCGACCATCATCAGTTTAATATTAGCAATCGCTGCCGCCGGGTTCAAACCTTTGGGGCAGGTCTTGGCGCAGTTCATGATTGTGTGGCAACGGTACAGCTTGAATGGATCCTCAAGCTCGTCCAACCGCTCGCCAGTGGCTTCGTCCCGGCTATCGATCAACCAACGATAGGCATGCAGCAACGCGGCTGGCCCAAGGTACCGATCGCCATTCCACCAATAGCTGGGGCAAGACGTCGAACAGCACGCACACATGATACATTCATACAAGCCATCCAGCTTGGCGCGGTCATCGATCGACTGCTTCCACTCTTTCGCGGGTGCTGGTGTTTCGGTTTCCAACCACGGTTTAATCGACGCGTGCTGCGCATAGAAATGCGTTAGGTCAGGGATCAAATCCTTGACCACTGGCATATGCGGCAATGGATAGATCTTTACCGCGCCGTTAACTTCATCGACGCCGTAAGTGCAGGCCAACGTGTTGATCCCGTCGATGTTCATCGCGCAAGATCCACAGATGCCTTCACGGCAAGAACGGCGGAAGGTCAGGGTCGGATCGATCTCGTTCTTGATCTTGATCAACGCGTCCAAAATCATCGGGCCGCATGTGTCCATATCAACGAAATACGTGTCGATGGCAGGGTTTTTGCCGTCGTCGGGGTTCCAGCGATAAACTTGGAACTGCTTGAGGTTTTTGGCACCCTCGGGCTTTGGCCACGTCTTGCCGGATGTCATCCGGGAATTCTTTGGGAGCGTGAGTTGAACCATATCGCTTCTCCTGGTCTGCCGGGCGTTACCCCGTTTTCAATAAATCCGGACGCTTACTTTTTCTTCAAGTAAAGCGCGTTTCCTTCGGCCCGCAGTGTTTCTTCGAAACCGCTGGCAAGTATTTTTTCGCAAAGGTCGGTCTGCCACTGCGCGGCATGACGCACCTCGATCAAGATCGCATCAGGCAGCCATCCGCCAGTCTGTGCGTCATCTAAAATGGGTTCTAGAACCATTGCTTCCGCGCCCTCAATATCAATTTTCAACAGCGTGAAATCGTGATTCTTGGACGCATCCGTAAAGTGGCTAAGCGGCCGCGTAGGGACCAAAGTGCCACCATTACGCAACCGGCGTCGCACGTTTTTCAACGATGCCTGGCCGTAGTTATTTCCGCGAAAGTTCAGCATCGCCTCCCCGTCGTGATCCGAGAGAGCACATCCTTCGATCCGCACAACCTCGGTCAGGTTGTTAAGCTGAATGTTCAGACCCAAGCGGCCAATCATGATCGGGTTCGGCTCAAACGCGATAACGCGTGATCCTGCCCCCCCGGCAACGGCCAGTGGCAGGGTAAAGGCACCGCAGTTGGCCCCAATGTCCAGCACAAGCACATTGCGGTCTTCCACCAGCTGCACCAACGCCACCAGAGATTTCAGTTCGGGCGGGTGACCATCAAGCCAGATGCAGGTTTCCGTATAATTATCGCGCGGATCTACGACCATTTTGATGTCGGCGAATTCGACCTCGACGGGGCCTAGCATTGCATTGACCTTGGCCCGCTCTTGCGGTGATCCCGTGCGGTATCGGGCACGCAAGGTGTCCATGTCGGCCGCTTTGATCTGGTCAGCCATCATTCTGCTTTCCCGCTCACGCCCCATCAGCCAAGTGTTCCCGTCATTCCAAGGCTGTTTTGAGACAGGCAGCGTACCGTTTCTGGGCGCGACAATACCGTGCGTACGGTCGCGACTGTGGTGTCATCCACCCCGATCACTGCCGATTTCGCGAAAACACGGATCTCGTTTGCGTCGGAATTGTCGATGATGCAATCGGTAAACGGCGTGATTAGTTGCTTCGGGACCTGTGGGAACCGCGTGGCGATAGTTTCGGTCACAACGCCTTTTGCACCTTCACGGGCCATTGTATCAACCCGCTGGGACGCCTCGGTGCAGGCCGACAGACCCACGGCCATTATTGCGACACCGAACATCGAACGACGCGTTACGGTTTTACGCAAACTACCGATTAAGGTGGCGAAAGAATATCCGGCTACTGGCACAGGCTTTCCTTTGGTTTGTCGAACGCTCCGCCCTGATGAATACAGGGCCGGAGCAGTGATTTAGTAAACGCGCGCTTTCGGCGCGATTTTCTTGAGGTCGATGCCGCCGTCGTTGTGGCTGGTCAAAGGCTTCAGGTGCACACCGCGATACCCCAAGGATGCTTCGTTGCCCTTGAACCAGACAAGGCTGTGCTTGCGCCAGTTCTCGTCGTCGCGGTCTGGGTAATCCTCGTGAGCGTGCGCCCCGCGGCTCTCCTTGCGTGCGGCCGCCGCAGTGATCGTCGCCACAGCGTTTGGCATCAAATTGGTTAGCTCAAGCGTTTCCATAAGATCCGAGTTCCAGACCAGCGACTTGTCCGTCACCTTAAGGTCCGCGATCTTGCCAGCAACCTCGTCCATCTTCTCTTTGCCTTCGTTCAACGTCTTGTCTGTGCGGAACACGGCAGCGTCTGCTTGCATGGTTTTCTGCATCTCAAGGCGCAACTCGGCGGTTGCGACGTGGCCCTTGGCGTAACGCAGACCATCGAACCGGCTGAACGCGGCCTCAATCGACCGTTGGTTTGGCGTCGGCACAGGCGTTGACGGATCAACGATATCTTTGGCGCGGATTGCAGCCGCACGACCGAACACAACCAAATCGATAAGCGAGTTTGATCCAAGACGGTTTGCACCGTGAACAGATGCACAGCCCGCCTCGCCCACAGCCATCAGACCAGGTGCGACGTTATCAGGTTTGTCGGCGGTAGGTGCCAGTACTTCCCCCCAATAGTTCGTTGGAATGCCACCCATGTTATAGTGCACGGTGGGCAGAACCGGGATCGGTTCTTTGGTCAGGTCAACGCCGGCAAAGATACGCGCTGATTCCGAAATGCCCGGTAAGCGGAGGTCCAGCGTCTCTTTTGGTAGGTGATTCAAGTGCAGGTGAATATGGTCTTTATTTTCACCAACACCACGACCTTCTCGGATTTCCATCGTCATACAGCGCGAAACAACGTCACGGCTGGCAAGGTCTTTATAGGTCGGCGCATACCGCTCCATAAATCGTTCGCCCTCGGAGTTGGTCAGATAGCCACCCTCGCCCCGTGCGCCTTCGGTAATCAGGCAGCCCGCACCATAGATGCCGGTTGGGTGGAACTGGACGAATTCCATATCCTGCAGGGGCAGGCCCGCACGGGCCGTCATGCCGCCACCGTCGCCGGTGCAGGTATGTGCAGATGTCGCGCTGAAATAGGCGCGGCCATAGCCGCCAGTCGCTAAAACAACCATCTTGGCGCTGAACAGGTGCATGGTGCCGTCGTCAAGCTTCCAGCACAATACGCCCTGACACACGCCATCTTCGGACATGATCAAATCAATAGCAAAATACTCGATGTAGAATTCAGCGTTATGCTTTAGCGATTGCCCATACAAAGTGTGCAAAATCGCATGGCCGGTGCGGTCAGCGGCAGCACAGGTACGCTGCACGGGCGGACCTTCACCGAATTCGGTGGTGTGACCACCAAATGGGCGCTGGTAAATCTTACCTGATTCAGTCCGCGAGAACGGCACGCCGTAGTGCTCAAGCTCGTAAACCGCTTTGGGTGCTTCGCGGGCAAGGTATTCCATCGCGTCCGTGTCGCCCAGCCAGTCAGACCCTTTGACGGTGTCATACATGTGCCATTGCCAGTTATCGGGCCCCATGTTCGACAACGACGCCGCGATGCCCCCCTGCGCCGCAACTGTGTGCGAACGCGTC
The DNA here is from genome assembly GCA_026421135.1 of Sulfitobacter sp. Taxonomy (GTDB): domain Bacteria; phylum Pseudomonadota; class Alphaproteobacteria; order Rhodobacterales; family Rhodobacteraceae; genus Sulfitobacter. Next base: position 7,138 of record JAPKCR010000087.1, read on the forward strand.
GGGAAAACTTTGGTAACGCAGGCTGTTTTCAGCCCCTGTTCTGCCATGCCCAGGGTGGCGCGCAGGCCAGCGCCACCGGCCCCCACAACAACCACGTCATATTCATGCGTTTCATATTCATATGCAGCCATGTCTCGGTCTCCCGTAGTGCGAAATCTGTGTTAAAGCGCGATGCGTGCGATGGCAAAAAGCCCAACCGCTGCCGCGCCGTAGCTGAGGCAAGTCATCAAGATGATAGCAACCTTTTGCGACAACCCGTGAACGTAGTCCTCAATCAGCACCTGCACGCCATCATTAAAGTGTTTGAACCCGACGGTCAGTGTCAGCGCTGCAATAATAGCGGGGAAAGGCTTAGCGTAATAAGCCAACACCTCTTCATAGGTGCCGCCAAGTGCCGCGCCGAAGGTAAAGACGAAAAGAGGGATCAGGATCAGCAAGGCAACCGAGCTGACTTTCATCGCCCCGAACTGTGCAGTTCCGGATGTCGCCGACCCAAGGCCA
>JAPKCR010000088.1 GCA_026421135.1 Sulfitobacter sp.
CACCCGAAGGGTTAGCTTTCTTTAACAAGACGCCGTCGATCGATTACAATGCATGGTGGTTTTGTACTATACCCACCGATGTAATCCGGTCTATCGGCCTTCCACCGCGCCTTTTTATTCGTGGCGACGATATTGAATATGGCAGTCGGATGGCCGCAGCGGGTGTCAAAACGATCCCTTTGCCAGGATGTGCTGTCTGGCACGAAAGCTTTGCTTACAAGCGGAGCGATTGGTTGCTGTATTATGACATTCGCAATCGCTTGTTCCTTGCGATTTTGCATCCGGACAACGTGGCTCCGCCGGACTCGCTGTACCTTTTGGGGCACTGCATGAGTATCTTGTTCAAGCACCAATATCGTTCGGTTGAGACCCTGCTCAAGGCGATTGCAGATGCGGTCGAAGAGCCGCGCGTGACCTTCGCAGCAAGTGAAACTGCCCGGCACAATGCGCTTATGTCATGGCTAAACGATATTCCTGCGCCAAAGGTCTATTCGACCATGGAGATGCCTGAATGCGAACAAGGGGCAATGGTTCCACTGAACCCATCGGTTTCTGCAATGATCAGAATGTGTGTAAAGGGTTTTATAAACTTGCACCTGTCGCGCCTTAGACCGCGCCGTAAGCCACTCCGCTTTCAGTCAATGCCGGAGGCAACCGCCGTAGGTTCACGGGACTATTTGGCATGTCGCAATCCGGAAGGCACCGAATTTACGCTCTACCAGAGTAGTTTGTTTGAGCTTTGGCGTCTGCTGTTCAAAACCCTTCACGTGTGTTTGCAACACAAGCTGCGTTATAAGAAAATGACAACAACTTACGGTGCCCAGCTAGAAACCCTGCGTAGCAAAGAGATGTGGCGCAAAGCTTTTGGGATTGATCAGTCCTAGTGTGAAATTCTATCAATCTTGTTTTTTCAAGACAGCAGCGAAATCCGCACGCAAACCAGTTTCATACTCTTCGTATTCCCGGCTGCCAGGCATATCCGCCCATTTGTTGGCGTAGAGGCTGAAAGGCCACGGCACTTTTGCGAGCACGATTTCCCGTCTGGGAAGGTCTGCTTTAAGGGACGCGAATGTGTTGGAAGTGATGTCTTTGTAGCTGATGAATTCCAGCCCTGAAGCCAAAGCAGCTTCGCGCAGTTCCTCTTCTATTTCCGTATGATTACCCTGACGATAACCGCCGCTCAGCGAGACAACCCCGCCGGAGCGGAGCACCTTTGCCGCTTCTAGAATAAAGTTAGTCAGTCCAAAGTAGGTAGGTGCCCCAACGCTTATGACAAGATCGAAACTTGCCGGTTCAAATGCAATGCGCCTAGATTTCCCTCTTTGGATGTCCGCGGTGATAAGCGGAGCGGTACGTTTGCGGGCAAGGGCTACAGCGGAGAGGCTACGCTCGGTTCCGGTCAGGCTTGAATTCGGGAATAATCGTGAAAGAAAGACCAAACCACCACCTTGGCCACACCCGACATCGAGGATGTTTTTTGGACTAAGTGCAAGCTCTTTGATCTGAGTTTTCCCAGCCTGATGATACATCATCGCACAATGACCCTCACCGGGAAATTCGGGATGTTCAACAAAATCAGGATCAAAGGGCAGGTAGCCCCCATTGAAAAACCAGTGTTTTCTTGCGGGGGACAGGCGATATAAAACTTCGTACGCAATAAGATCAAAAAGGTGAAACCCAAAGCCGAATAATCGCTTGATCGGGGTTGATTGTGCGCGAAGAAAGTCTGGCATCCAAAGCTCTTTTCATGATTACTAACCCCTTCAATAGCTTCAACCCGAGGGGCTCGCAATGAGAAGGCCATATGGTTACTGAGTTCAAGTCCGAGGGGGAGCCACAGTCAAAGCGCAGCTTTGTTTTTCTACAGGGACCCACATCCCCTGTGATGCATGACCTTGGTCGGGTATTGATCGAGCGCGGGCATAATGTCTCGAGAATAAACTTCTGTCCGGGGGATTGGCTGTTTTGGCGCGGACGTGGCACCCTCATGTACAAGGGCAGTTTGGCAGAATGGCCCGCTTTTCTGGCAGCACATCTCAAAGCGCAAAACGCCACGGATGTCGTCTATTTTGCAGATCGCTTTCCGTATCACCGCATCGCGAAGGACGTAGCGCGAAAAATGGGGGTGCGGCCCGTCTCGATGGAATACGGCTATCTGCGACCAGACTGGCTAATTCTAGAAGAAGGCGGCCAATCGACCTATTCGCACTTCCCAAACTCCAACCAAATTATTCGCGACCGTGCTAAAGAGATTTCTCCATTTGAGATGTCTCAAGTTCATGCAATCCCCGAGGTCACAGAGGCCGTTTTGGAAACCAGTTTCCACCTTACAAACGCGTTCTTTGCGTGGCTTTTCACACCGAATTACGCCCCTGATCGATACTATCCGGTGATCCGGGAATTTTCTTCATATGTTCCGCGCATGATCGGCCGCGCATTTGCAGCTAAACCGGCAAAAAGGTTGACCGACCTTCTGCGGGGGGGCGATGCGCCCAAATTTTTGGTCCCGCTGCAAATGCAAAATGACTACCAACTGCGAGACAATGCTCCGGTCGGATATCAGCATGGCTTTGTCCGGGAAGTAATGGAGAGTTTTCAAAGTGCGGCCCCGACAAACGCCCAGTTGATTTTCAAGCTACATCCTATGGACAATGGGCTAGAGAAATGGGGTAGGCGGATACAAGAGAACGCGCGCTCCCTTGGGCTTTCTGAGCGGGTGCATTTTCTTGACGGTGGGGATTTGACAACTTTGTTCGGAATGGTTTCAGGCTGCGTTGTCATCAACTCAACGATGGGGTTGCGGGCGTTGAAAGAAAATCTTCCCACCAAGGTAATGGGTGTCGCTGTGTATGATATCGAAGGGTTGACCCACCAAGGTTCGCTCGAAGATTTCTGGAAATACCCAATGCCACCTGATCCTGCTTTTCTAGAAATATTCATTCGTGCGATAGCGAAGGGGATTCATGTTCGTGGGGCAGTCTATGGCCGTAGTGGACGCGCCGCATTCGTTCAAAATGCTATCGACCGCCTGGAAGCACCAGAACTACACAAAGCGCTACTATATGTTTCCCTGCCACCGCGTTTGGCGCGCGCAAAGGCCCTCGGGATTGAACTATCTGACACCTCAGAGTGGGAACACGCACCATGAGGCAGCAGCAGCGTATTCTGATCACCGGAGCATCACGAGGGCTTGGCGCGTCCCTTGCGAGACGGCTGGCAGGTCAAGGCATTCACCTTGATTTATGCGCGAGGGATATATCGAACGTGAGAGAGCTTTCAGAGACTTTGATCTCTTTGGGAAGCACCGTTGCTTGGGCAAGTGTAGATGTGGCTGATATCCCAAGTGTCACCGAATGGATCGAAACCATTTGTAGCCAAGTGCCAATCGATATGCTCGTCCTTAATGCGGGCGTTTTTGATGGTCGGGGTGAAGATGGAGCGTTGGAAACCCCTACCCGCGCGGCGGCTCTCCTAGGAACCAATTTAACCAGCGCTGTTGTTGTTGCCCTGACTGTTGCTGAGAAAATGCGGGCTCAAAACTACGGTCACATTGTCTTTGTTAGTTCGTTGGCAAGTTTTGCAGCCCATGCAGACGCGCCGACCTATTCCGCAAGTAAAGCCGGTGTAACGTCTTTTGCGCGCGCGCTACGCGAAGATCTCGCTTCATCCAATGTGCGCGTGACGCTAATTCACCCCGGGCACATCGCCACGCAGCAGACACAACAACATATTGGTGCGATGCCCGGTCTGGTTTCCTCGGAGGTCGCTGCCGACCGGATAGTAGCAGGTATGCGCCGCGGAAAAAGCGAGATAAATTTTCCGTGGATACTTCGCTTAGGCTTGGCGTGCTTGGCTATATTGCCCTGGCGGCTTCGGGCAAAGCTCAATCAACCCTTCCGCTTCCAAGTTCGCAATTTGCCGCCCTCAGAACGGAGCTAGGGTTTCGCCAGCCGCCAATCGGGCTTTGAAATCTGTGATCAGTAAAGACAGTCCTTCATGGATTTCGATCTTTGGGCTCCATCCAAGGACACGCCTAGCTTTTGCAATATCAGGGCAGCGCCTCATTGGATCATGCTGAGGCAACGGGCAAAACTCTAAAGCGACATCGAGGCCGGCCACTTCTAACACGAGGTCCGCAATTTCCCGCACTGTATGCTCCCTAGGATTGCCAAGGTTCATGATCTCACCGCGCGCACTTGGGTTTAGCGCCATGGCAATCAGTCCGTCGACCAAGTCATGTACATAGCAAAGCGACCGAGTTTGAGAACCGTCACCGAATACCGTAAGGGGATCGCCTTGTAAGGCTTGGAGTGCAAAATTCGACACCGCACGCCCATCGTCGATAGCCATTCCAGCACCATATGTATTGAAAATACGCGCGATACGCAGATCAAGCCCTCTCATCCGAGAGAGGTCCGTCAGGTAGGTCTCAGCGGCGCGTTTCCCTTCATCATAACAAGCTCGGATACCTTTTGTGCAGACATTTCCCCAATATGTTTCGGATTGAGGGTGAACCTGAGGATCACCATAAACTTCACTGGTAGAAGCTTGGACAAAGATCAGATTGTTCTCAACCGCCATCTCGCCCAGATGCATAGCCCCCAAAACAGAGGTTTTCCAAGTCTGCAATGGATCACGTTGGTAATGTTTCGGCGATGCCGGACAAGCCAAATTGAACAATATATCGCCGCGTAGATCTATCGGCTGGCAAATATCATGCTGAATAAAGGACGCGTTGCCTTGTTCTCCCGTGGGCTGCGCGCTCGTGTTAAGATGACCCGTGGAAAGGTCGTCCACCACGGTTACGACAGCGCCCTGACGAAGAAGTGCCCTTGTGAGATGTGTTCCAACAAATCCCGCGCCGCCAGTCACGATACACTTTTTCCCTTCAAGCGACATCATTCTGACAGTCCCACAAGCCTACGAAGGCGTTGCCTCGTTTCGCCTGCGACAGCGTCCCAAGTCATGCTTTCGGCAAGTTGTTGTCCGGCGTGCGCTATGTCTTGGGCTGTATCGTCGTTTTCCAAGACCCAGTCGATTTGCTCAGCTAGGTCAGATAGATACTTTTTGACCGGAATGAAATTTTCATAGGGGCGCAGCCGATCATAGTACCATTGGCGAAACCCCATTTGGCTTTCCACTTTAAGCACACAATTTCCCATCAACAGGCGATGAAACATATTGTCCCAAGTGCTGGAGAACCCATCGATGTCGATGGCAAATTTCCGTCTACCCCATGTCTTTGCCTCTATCCTGTCGGCCATGAAACCCACCTTTCCAAGGATATGCTCCTCGAGCGATGTGACCGCGCTGACAAAGCCAAAATCAAGAGGGGTCTCTTTGGCGTGCATCGCCATTCGAAGCCGTTGGCGGATCAACGGATTGTCTTTTTGAGCAGGATCAACCGAGAATAACCCGGCCCCCGTCAAGCGACCTCTCCAAACAAGGTCATCGCTTCGTTCCTTCCAAGGTGTCTGACCCCGCGCAATCCAGTCGCGAAGGCCCTGATACCCATGATCTCGGAAGAAATAGAAATCCGGGACCAGAACTTTCGTTGGATCGCAGGATGAAAACGAGCACTGAGCGAGCGATGGGAGCTGTCCGTCGGAAAGATGAAAGTCAACTGCGGTCAAGTCCGGGCCGGCCAAATACATCCACCCAATCGCTGTTGGTGCCCTTTCAAGTACAAGACGTCGCCTATCGTCGTTTATCCCCATTTGAGGAACATGAAGAAGATAATCATCGCCGATGCGCTCAATGCGGACGTCTAGGCTAGGAATAATGTTTTTGTCAGTCCGCAAGAAAACCTGTCCCTGAAAACCAGTCGCCAGTTTTACCTTCTCGGCGAGACCGTGTTCAAGCGTTTTAACGCCGTCTCGAGATCGGGTTTCTTGTGATTTTCCAGCAGCGGGTTCCCGGGCCTTCCTATAATTAAAAAGGAAATTCAATTTCTGTTATGATCCTAATGTTAGCAGCTTTCGTGAACATTGTATGAATAGAAGCTGTTGTCCGCTTGCCGATCAGAGGCGTGTGAATAAACTGTTAACCTCCTGATAAGCGGCCCTACTTGGGTGGTCCAGATTTTAAAGTTAATACATGATAAGCGTTTGGTCCATCGGCACGATTGCCTCAGGAGCAGTTAGGCAATAGCCCATGGCAGTATGGGTCGTTTGGGGTTGTAATGGTTCCTCCATCTTTCGATTGTGATTTGCGCTTTGCGGAGCGCGTAGAAGGTTCCTCCGTTAAGGAGTTTGTCCACTGCGCGGCAATGCTTCTCGCAGTGGTGTCACGAAAAGGTTCAGCCAAGTTCATCCCCTTTCTAGTTGTTTTATCGGCACTTAAAGCCTCTCACGTCACCACAAGCTTTCGACCCGTTTATCGTTCTCCTACCAGCATTCTTCTCTCCACAAGGCAGTAGTCCGACGATAGCCATATCTGCCGTACTGGCGCGCCAGCTCAAACATTTCCGCAACCAGACTCTTCGTCAGCGCGGCACTGTCGTAACCGCCGCTGCGTTGATCGATGTTGCCGTAATACGCAGCACACAAAACGCTGGGAGGGGGGCGGACCACTTCGAAGGGAGAGGCTGAGAACCACTTCCGTCGGCGTGGCCATTCTGAGCGAAAACCGCAAAATTATGGGGTTACCAACACTAGGCTCAGGACTCATAACCAGAATATGACGGTCGCAGCGAGAGCGATGGCCGACAGGAATACCTTCGGGCATCGGTCATAGCAGGTTGCCACGCGCCTCCAATCTTTCAGACGACCGATCATGATCTAAATCCGGTTTCGTCTGTTGTAGCGACCTTTGCCCCGGGATGCAGGGCGTTTTTGGCTTCGCGAAACCGATCAGCGTCATACCCGCGATCACCCAACAACCATTCGGCTGCCAGAAGCCTGCTCACGAGAGTGCGAGCGCCAATATGGTTGCTGGCCTGCCCATTGGTCATAATGAATTGAGCAGGTCGTTCTATCGCGTCAGTCGCTGCATGCAGTTTCGTATTCATGCGGCCTTTCGCCCGCCCGAACAGGTGCCCACGTCCCCTTTTGATCTACAAGCTGGAGGCTGTACTATGTGCCTTGAGATAGGTTGCATCATAGAGATCAATTCGTTGTCGGGCTTATTGGCAGCCAGCCCCTCCATAACCGGTGCGAATACGCCCATATCATTCCGCCGTTTCCGGCGGTTGCAGAGTGTCTTGTCTGGACCGTCTTCCGTGGGCGCATAGAACCAACGCAGCTTATTGCGATTGATGAGAATTATGCCGCTTTGGACACGCAGGTCATCGACCTGAGGGACCCCATGACTCCTCAGGAAATATGGTCGAAGCCGTGCCATAGCTCCTCACTTAGCCAATTCAGATTGCTCAGATAAATCCCCGCAGTTTGGAGCGGGGTGAATCATACAGACATGGTGCATCAATAGATGGGGCTTGGGTGCTCATCGCCCGTACCACTTTCCCTTACTCCGAGGGGGGGAAGCCTCAGACTGCCCGCCTGTCGACTTTGATGCGATCGCCCAATCAAAGGCTGCCTGATATGCCGCAACGGCGAGAGTGGTCTCGTAGTCACGCGCCACCTCTAGGCCGGCTTTTGCAAAACCGAGCCGCATGGCGTGATCGGCGAGAA
>JAPKCR010000089.1 GCA_026421135.1 Sulfitobacter sp.
CAGATCAGCGGAAATGTCGAAGGTGTTTTCTGCACCTTTGTGCACGCCGCCGATGCCACCGGTGGCGAACACAGCGATACCGGCCAAATGTGCTGCGATCATGGTGGCGGCAACAGTCGTTGCGCCTGTGCCACCGGTCGCAATGCAGGCTGCCATATCGGCACGCGACAGTTTTGCGACGCCTTTGGCCTGGGCCAGTTTACTTAGCTGCGCGTCTTCGAGGCCGATATGAAGCAGGCCGTCGATGACGGCAATCGTGGCAGGTGTGGCACCGGCTGCGCGCACGTCAGCTTCGACCTGGCGGGCGACCTCTAGGTTTTGCGGATAGGGCATACCATGGGTGATTATGGTGCTTTCAAGGGCCACGATCGGGGTGCCATCGCGGTGGGCTTTGGCAACTTCGGCAGAGCGGTGCAGGGGGATCATATTTTGGTTTCTCCGGAAACATATTGTGCAGCGGCTTCAAGGGCTTGGTTCAAGGCCGCATCGGCCGCGACCCCTTGGATTTCAGCCGCGATATGGGCGGCCATAAAGGTATCACCGGCACCGGTCACACGGATGACAGAAACGGCGGGAGGGTTTTGAGTGATCAGGCCGGTTGACTGGCCGACGGTTGCAGGGTTTCCGCCATCGGTGACAACGGCCCTGACCGCGCCACGGTTCAACATCGCCGTAGCCGCATCGCGAGAGCTGTTAAAGGTCGTCTGGCACAGCAGCCCTGCTTCTTCGAGGTTGACGTAAAGCGTGCCGCGTTTCGCTTGAATAAAGGGGCTTAAGCGCATTGCCTTGCCGGGGCTGGCCGGTGCCACGCGCAGATCGGCCACTGCCAACAGCGGGCTGCGGGCCATTTCGGCCAGCAAATCAAGGGTCAGATTGCCATCAAGGGCCACGGCCCCTGTGTATGGCGTTGCCAAAGATCCATCGGCAAAGGGGCGCAGAATTTTATCGCCAGCGGCCTCAAGGGAGTGGGCATCCGCGATGGCGGCGATCAAACCGTTCGTCCCCTCGACTGCCATGTATCGGTCGGTTGGAAGATCGTCAGACCGATAGACGTAATCCGTGTTCAGGCCCCGCAACTGGCAAGCCGCGATCAGTTCGTCACCTTCTGCATCTCGGCCTACGGCGCTGATCAGGGCGGGCGACAGACCGAAACGGGCCAGTGCCATCGCGATGTTCAAGGCGACGCCGCCGGGCAGCCGTGAGATGCGACCAGGCATGTCCGAGCCCTGCCGCATTTGGGTTTCAGCGCGCCCGATTATGTCCCATAGGACCGAGCCGATGCAAAGAATTTCAGGTGTATCTGTCATGGGGTCCGTATTGCCCAGACCCGCGCCAAGGCGCAAGCCCGCTTCAACCTGTTTTAGCGCATCCTTCCATCACTTGGGCACGGCAAAGGTAAGCGAGGCCCACAAGCTTTCCCACTGGGGGCTGTTGGGCGTCTTGCCAACATCAGCCGCAGGGCGCAGCACAACCGCATCCACCAGATACGTCATGCCGGCCGTCACCGGAAAGGTTAGATGCCCCGCGTCGTCGCTGCGATAAACGGTCACTGTCGGCTCAATTTCGGGTGACTTTTCATAGACTTCGATCTGCACATCCTTACGCGGCTCCCCCTGATAGGTCAGCGCGACAGTCATGTTTCCGTCAAAGTCAGGGCCATATGGATTTGTCAGCGCTGTCAATTCAGTCTCGAGCCCAAGATCCATATCGCTGCCGTGACCGTCGCCAATAGCAACAAGCGCCTTTGAATGGCGGGTATATCGTTCACGCACCTTATCTTGCGGATAGCCAGCGGCAAGATGTTCGGCCACTGCGTTTTTGAAATCTTTGTGTTCGGTAAAACCGACAAATGTTTCCCAGTCTTTATAGGTCAGCGAGGATGGGGACGCTTCGTGCGAGACGATTAGCAATCCGTCACGCGGCGGTGCTTTGGTTTGCAATGCGGGGGAATCGCCCATGCGGCTTTGGATCGGAACGGTTTCACCTTCAAACGTCAGGTCAAAACGGTCGGTCCGGTTAGAGAAATAAGCGATATTGGTGCCCTCGAAAATCTGACCGTTCTTAATGTTGGTTGTCAATTCGGCACCGGGCTGTACTTGGTATTCAGGCGCTTCCAGCCAGAATTCATGGGCAGCGGCTGGTAACGATGCAAAACCACAAGAGAAAACAAGTGCGAGACGGGACAGAAACATGAGAAACACCTTTGATAAAGTAATCCTAAAGCTGGCCTATGCGCTGCTTTTGTCAAGTGTGGTGACCAATGCCGCCCGCGCGCATGAAGTTGTGCCTACCATTGCGGATTTGACTGTGGCCGAGGGCGTTGCTGACATGTCGCTGCGCATCAACCTAGAGGCGTTGTTGTCCGGAATTGATCTGGATGCCGTCGAAGATACTAATGACGCTGAAAACGCTGGGAATTATGACAATCTGCGGGCATTGCCGGCCGGCGAAATTGCGACCCGTGTGCCGGAATTGCTGGCCGCATGGAACGCAGCGCCGTTGCTGCAAGTCGACGGCAAAGCTGTAAATCTGGAAACCGTATCGGTCACCGTTCCCGAAGACGTGAACGCCGAGCTGCCGCGCATATCAGAATGGGTGCTACGCGGGCAGGTGCCAAGTGATTCACGCGGTGTCGTGGTAAGCTGGCCATCCGGGGCCGGGGCGATGGTCTTGCGGCAACAAGGTGTCCAAGAGCCCTACACCGGATATCTGGAAGGCGGCACGAAAAGCCCCGAAATTGTACTTGCGGGCGGCGGGCAGGAAACCGCATGGCAGGCCTTTCTGACCTATGTTCCTGTCGGGTTCGACCACATCCTGCCCAAGGGGCTGGATCACATCTTGTTCGTGTTGGGGCTATTTTTTCTGTCTACGCATCTGCGGCCCCTTATTTGGCAGGTGTCGGCCTTTACAGCGGCGCACACGGTGACGCTGGCGCTTGGGGCGCTTGGGTTGGTGACAGTGCCGGGTTCAATCGTCGAGCCGCTGATCGCTGCATCGATTGTGTATGTAGCAGTTGAAAACATCTTTACCTCGGGGCTAAGCCGTTGGCGGCCCTTTGTGATTTTCGGGTTTGGGTTGTTGCACGGTCTGGGCTTTGCATCAGTACTGGGGGAATTCGGCTTGCCAGAGGACCAGTTCATTCCCGCGTTGATCGGATTTAACATCGGGGTCGAGTTTGGCCAACTGACGGTCATTTCGATCATGGCGTTGTGCGTCTGGCAGGCCTTGCGCGTCGCGCGGGGCGAGGGCGGCGTGCAGGGAGCAAAGTTACTCTATGTCGGGCTGGCGGTTGCCGCTATTGCCCTGTGCGTTGTGCCGATGCCAAACGTTGCCGCCGCGTTGGAGGCACCTGTACCGCTGTTCTTGATCCCACTGGCGTTGGTCTTTTCCGCGTGTTTTCTGTCGGTCCAGTTCCGCGAAACAGCCGAGTCTTATCGCCGGTTTGTGGCGATCCCGGCTTCTGTCGGAATCGCAGCCGTCGGGGCTTATTGGTTCATCGAGCGGGTGTTTTTATAACACCCGCCTGACCCTATTTCATCGCAGCGACGAGGGTCGCCAAGGCTTGCGCCGGATCATCTGAAGCCCAGATTTCATCACCGATACCGAAGAAATCGGTATAGGGGGTGAGGGCGCGGATGAGGTCTTCGTCCAGACCGCCTTCGGCGACGCACGGCACTTCGATCACTTCGGACCACCACTTGAACATATCCAGTTCCGCGTGCGATCCGTCGTCCAACGCACTTGGGCGCACTGGGCCAAAGCTGACATAATCGGCACCAGCTTCGCCAGCGGCCATGCCATCGTGGCGCGACCCAGCGCAATAGCTGCCAACGATAGCGTCATCGCCCAGCGTCTTGCGGGCGTGGCGAACCGAGCGTGCGGCGTCGGTCAGGTGCACACCGTCTAATCCGATGCGTTCAGCCAACAAAGTGTGGTCGGCAATGACCATTGCAATGTCACGCGCATCGGTGATTTCGCGCAGGGCATCGGCGGCACGCAGCACCACGTCTTCGTCGCGGGTGCTGAGCGCCAAGCGCACGCAGGCGATGGGTTGGGTATCAAGAACGCGGGCCAATGTCTGGGGAAAGGTTTCCAGCTCAAACTCGGGTGGGGTGATCAGGTAAAGCTGCGGCTGTTCGGGCATTGTCATGACAAGCGGTCCTTTGCTGTGTTGGCGTCAGTTAACGGATCGCGCAGAGAAAGAAAAACTTTTATCCCGATCACGAGGATTTTTTACCGTTTGGAAGCGGGGCGCGTTCTTGTGAGATAGCTGTCGCGCGGGTATGAGGCAGGCATGAATGATACTGTAGAGAACCCAAAGATACCGGCTTTTGTGTTGGTGCGCCCGCAAATGGGCGAGAACATCGGTGCCGCTGCGCGCGCGATGTGGAATTTCGGTTTGGACCGGATGCGCATTGTTGCACCACGCGATGGCTGGCCAAATCCGTCTGCCGTGGCGATGGCGTCCGGGGCCGGGCGATTGCTGGACGACGCTGTCGTCTATGATGATCTTGCGGGGTCATTGGGCGATGCAGCGTTTGTTTTTGCCACCACTGCCCGCGAGCGTGACTTGACCAAGCCCGTATACAGCCCGGAGGCCGCTATGGCCAAGGCGGCCGAGCTGATTGCCCAAGGCCAGCGGGTCGCGGTGATGTTCGGGCCAGAGCGCGCGGGGCTAGAGAATGACGATATCGCACGGGCCAACGCAATCGTCTCTGTGCCGGTCAATCCGCAGTTTGCATCACTTAATCTGGCGCAATGTGTGCTGTTGATGGGCTATGAATGGATGCGCGCGCAAGCCGAGGTTGTGCCTGAACAGGTCGAGATGGCGGGTACGGATTGGGCCGATAACAGCGAGATCGAACATCTGGCGCGGCATTTCGAGGAACGGCTGGACGTGGCTGGATTTTTCTATCCCGAACACAAAGCCACCAGCATGAAGGTCAATCTGCGCAACATGTGGTCGCGACTGCCATTGACCCGCGCGGATGTGCAAATGCTGCATGGTACCCTGCGACAGATGGTACGCTGGAAAGAGCGCGGCTAGACCTTTGGGTCGGGGTGACCTATTTCTGCAACAAACCTAGCAGACAAGAGGCACCATGGCCGAGAAACGTAAGCTTTTTGAGGAAGTGGGCGATGCACAAGCTGCACGCCCTGTCGCAAATACAGGGGTGATCGATCGGGGGCGGGGCGGCGCACGCGGTGCCATTCGCGTCTGGCTGTTCATACTATTCGCTCTGGTCTTTGTCATGATCGCGGTTGGCGGTCTGACGCGGTTGACCGATAGCGGGCTCAGCATCACCGAATGGAAGCCCTTTACCGGGGCGATGCCACCGCTGAATGAAGCAGACTGGCAGTCCGAATTCGCAAAATACCAAGAGATCGACGAATTTCAGGTTCAAAATTCCTGGATGCAATTGAGCGATTTCAAACTGATTTACTGGTGGGAATGGGGCCATCGCCAACTGGGTCGTGTGATTGGGTTGGTGTGGGCAGTTGGATTCGTCTGGTTCTTGCTGCGTCGCCAGATTCCGACCGGTTGGACCGGGCGATTGCTGTTACTTGGCGGGCTTGGTGGTCTGCAAGGGGCGATTGGCTGGTGGATGGTGTCGTCGGGTGTGACCACAGGCGAGGCTGTCTTGGACGTGGCCAGTTACCGGCTTGCCACGCATCTGGGGCTGGCTTTCATTATCCTCGGGTTTATCACCTGGTACGCGTTGATGCTGGGCCGCCCTGAGAAAGACCTGATGCAGGCGCGCCGCGCCAAGGAAAGCAAGCTGTTTGGCATGTCCACCGGGCTGCTTCATTTTGCATTCTTGCAGATTTTGCTGGGCGCATTGGTCGCGGGTATTGATGCGGGCCGGTACTTTGTCGACTGGCCGTTGATGCAGGGGCAGTTCTTTCCGCCGGATGCCTTGAACATTGTGCCGGTCTGGCGAAATTTCTTTGAAAATCCTGGGCTTGTGCAGTTTATGCACCGCATGGCCGGCTATCTGTTACTTGCATTCGCCGTGGTCGTATGGCTGCGCGGGCGCAAATCGGCCCATCCCAAAACGCGCACCGCATTTAATTTGATGATCCTCGTGATGGCAGGGCAGATCGCGTTGGGCGTTGTCACAGTTCTAAACGCCGCCCCAGTCCACATCGCCATTTGGCATCAGGTCTTGGCTGTGATTTTGTGGGTGCTGATTTTGCGGGCGCGCTTTCTAAGCGGCTATCCAATTCCAACTTCCCTGAGAGGAAATACTAAATGAGTGCTTTTGATGATCTGATGGCGTTTCAACGCGAGACAGAGGCGCTGTCCCAGATCGCGGGGCGTTTGGGCTGGGATCAGGAAACCATGATGCCACGCGGCGCAGGCCCCCAACGGGGTGAAGAGATGGCCGCCATCGAAGGTGTTTTGCACACGCGCCGGGTTGATCCGCGCATCGCCGACTGGCTCGGGATGATTGACGAGGGTCACCTAGATGGAGCCGGGAGCGCGCAGTTGCGGCATATCCGCCGATCGCACGCGCGGGCCAGCAAGGTGCCAGCGGCACTTGCCGCGCGTCTGGCGCGGGTCACTTCGGAAGCGCAGGGAATCTGGGCCGAAGCCCGCGAAGAGGACAATTTCAAAGCTTTTGCACCGACCTTGTCCGAAGTGATCACGTTGAAGCGTGAAGAGGGAATGGCACTTGCAGCGGGTGGCGACATCTATGACGCGATGCTGGACGACTATGAACCGGGTGCCACCGGGGCAGAACTGGAGGCGATGTTTGGTGCGTTGCGCCCCGAATTAACCCGCCTGCGCGAAGCTGTGCGTGGGGCAGAGGCTCCGCCGAAGCTCGAGGGCAAATTTGACGAATCCGCGCAGATGAAGCTGACGCGTCAGTTAGCGAAAGCATTTGGTTATGACATGAGCATGGGCCGTGTGGACAAGGCCGTGCACCCGTTCTCGAGCGGTTCCGGCCTTGATGTGCGCATCACAACCCGCACGAACGAGACCGATCCATTCAATTGCTTTTATTCCACCATCCACGAGGTTGGTCATGCGTGCTATGAACAAGCGATTGATCGCGCCCATTTGCTGACCCCCTTGGGGGCGGGCGTGTCGATGGGTGTGCATGAAAGCCAAAGCCGTATTTACGAGAATCAACTGGGCCGCAGTCGGGCCTTTACTGGTTGGCTGTTCGGCCAGATGAAAGATGCTTTCGGTGACTTTGGCGTCGCGGACGAAGACACTTTCTATCGCATCGTCAATCGGGTGTCCGACGGGTACATCCGTACCGAAGCGGATGAGTTGCAGTATAATCTGCATGTACTAATGCGTTTTGATCTTGAGCGGGCATTGATGGGCGGCGACCTACAGGTCGACGATCTGGAGATTGCGTGGAATGACCGCTTTATGGCTGACTTTGGCTTTGAAGTTGATAAGCCGTCAAACGGCGTCTTGCAGGACGTGCACTGGTCGGTGGGGCTGTTCGGGTATTTTCCAACCTATTCCTTGGGCAATGTCTATGCCGGTTGCCTGAACGAAGCATTGCGCAGGGATGTTCCGGATTTGGACAGCCAATTGTCTTCGGGGGAGACTGGATTTGCCACAGCTTGGTTAAAGGAGAATGTCCAA
>JAPKCR010000717.1 GCA_026421135.1 Sulfitobacter sp.
TTACTGGTTTCCCCCAGCCACCGCATGTTGATCAAAGGCGAGGTTGCGCACACCCTGTTCAATACTGACGAAGTTTTGGTGACTGCGCGGGATTTGATAAACGGCTCTGATGTGACGGTCGATGCGCATATGCGTGAAGTGACCTATATTCATCTGCTGCTGGATAATCACCAGATCATGTGGGCGAATGGCGTCGAGACAGAAAGCTTCCATCCCGCTTCCGCAGCGCTGGAAAGTCTGGATGCCAATGATCGTGCCCGATTGATGGCTAATTATCCAAGCCTCAGTTTTGATCCGCACACGTATGGCAGCTATGCGCGTCGGAACCTCTCGGTCTCCGAGGCTGCGATCCTGAAGCACGCCGCATAACGAAGAACGGGGCAGCGATAACGCGGCCCCGATCTGTTTTGACTAACTGTCAGATCGGCTGTCGATCAACGCCTTGATGATTGCCTTGGCGCTGTCGCTTGACCAATCGGCATCGCCCCGCAGACGCGCAATCTCTCGGCCTTCCGGGTCCATAATCACAGTGATCGGTAGACCAAATATACCCATTTGGCTGGCAACCGCCTGTTTCGGATCTTGGTGGCGGGGCAAACTGTCTACGCCCGCTTCTTCAAAAAACCGTTTAATCCCTTCGGGTGAATTACGGCCCGTTGCGATTGTCAGCACTTCGAAATCTTCGCCGCCAAATTCCTTTTGCAAGGCGTTCAGCTGTGGCATCTCCTTGCGGCATGGGGCGCACCATGTGGCCCAGAAATTGACCAGCACATATTTGCCGCGCCAAGCTTCGAGTGTGGTTGTGCCCGCGCCATCGGCCAGATCAAACGCAACTGACGAAGTTGCTACAGGTGAATCGTGCACCACCAGTTTCTTCATGTCACCATCGCGCAGGGCTACGATGTCGGCGCTCTGACCAAAGCTTGGGTTTGCACCGACCGCTAGGGCCGTATAAACGAGCGCGAGCATTACTTTTCTCATTTTTCCCTCCGAGGGGTTGCCTGATGACCGATACGACTTCGAACAAGATGTGGGGTGGCCGTTTTGCCGCCGGACCAGACGCGATCATGGAGGCGATCAACGCCTCGATCTCGTTTGACCAGCGTATGGCCGCCCAGGACATTGCCGGGTCGCGCGCCCATGCCGCCATGTTGGCTGCACAGAACATCATTACTGATAGCGACGCCGAGGCCATTCGGAAAGGCCTGCTCACGGTGTTGTCAGAGATCGAAGGCGGGACGTTTCAGTTTTCAACAGCTCTGGAAGACATTCACATGAACGTCGAGGCACGCCTGAAGGAAGTCATCGGCGAACCCGCAGGCCGTTTGCACACGGGCCGGTCACGCAACGATCAGGTCGCGACAGACTTCAAGCTTTGGGTGCGCGATCAATTCGACGCCGCCGAAAGCGGTTTGCTGGCGTTGATCCAAGCCCTGTTGGGTCAGGCCGAAGCCGGGGCCGATTGGGTCATGCCCGGTTTCACCCATTTGCAGACCGCGCAGCCGGTTACTTGGGGCCATCACATGATGGCCTATGTCGAGATGTTCGGCCGTGATCTAAGCCGGATGCGCGACGCGCGCACGCGAATGAATGAATCCCCTTTAGGGGCTGCGGCCCTCGCAGGCACGTCCTTTCCCATCGACCGCGACATGACTGCACAGGCGCTTGGTTTTGATCGCCCGTCGGCGAATTCGCTAGACGCGGTCAGCGATCGTGACTTTGCGTTGGAATTTCTTGGCGCAGCGTCGATCTGCGCCATGCACCTTAGCCGCTTTGCCGAGGAACTGGTGATCTGGTCGTCAGCGCAATTCCGTTTTGTGACCTTGTCGGACCGATTTTCTACTGGCTCAAGCATCATGCCACAAAAGAAAAACCCTGACGCCGCAGAGCTGATCCGCGCCAAGATCGGTCGCATCATGGGGGCCAATGTGGCGCTGATGATGGTGATGAAGGGGCTTCCGCTGGCCTATTCAAAGGACATGCAAGAAGACAAAGAGCAAGTATTCGATGCCGCCGACAACCTGATGCTGGCGCTTGCCGCGATGGAAGGTATGGTCAAGGACATGTCAG
>JAPKCR010000090.1 GCA_026421135.1 Sulfitobacter sp.
CGCGTGATTTGGCCGACAATGCTGCGATTGGCATGGCCCGCCTATACCAACGAGGCTATTTTTCTGTTTCACGCCACGACTTTGGTGTTCTTCACCGGGTTTCCGGCGCTGCAACAGCGTGGTGATGCGCTGTATTATGCAAGCTATTTTGCGGACAAGACGTTCAACCCGTTTGTGCCCTATCCGATATTAGCGATGTATTTCATCATGTTGACGCTGGTCATCATCAGCGTATTCGGCCTGATAAATCGCCGCCTGAACAAACACCTGCCGCAAGATCAAATTCGGAAAATTCGCTTGCGTCCCAATCTGATACGGTAGTATCAATCTTTTGATCAAATTATTTGGCGCGTGGGCGTCAATCCTGGTTTTCGACCTACGAAAAACCCGTTTCATGCCCGCCGTTTACAAGGTGTGTTATGAAAAACTGGCTCCGCAAACATCCTCAGGTCCGCACAATCCGTGTGGCAGCAGCCGACCTGAATGGTCAGGCCCGCGGTAAACGTATCCCTACGCGATTTGCTGACAAAGTTGTCGAGGACGGCACGCGTTTTCCCGTGTCTGTTCTGAATCTGGATATCTGGGGCGAAGACATCGACGACAGCCCGCTGGTGTTTGAATCCGGCGATGCCGATGGCGTATTGTTCCCGACCGAACGTGGCTTTCTGCCTATGCCTTGGCTCGATTCCCCTTCGGCGTTGCTGCCGATCTGGATGTTTCACGAGGATGGCCGCCCCTATGCCGGCGACCCCCGCCATGCCCTGCGCGCTGTCTTGGATCGTTACAAAAACCGTGGGCTAACACCGGTCTGCGCCGTCGAGCTTGAGTTTTTCCTGATCGACGATTCGGGCCGCAAGCTCCAAGTGCCAATATCACCGCGCTCAGGCAAACGGCGAAAGGCGGCTGAAACCCTGTCGATTCGTGCGCTGGACCAGTTCGACGAATTCTTTACCGATCTTTATGATGCGTGCGAAGAAATGGACATTCCCGCCGATACCGCCATTTCTGAAGCCGGTTTGGGTCAGTTTGAAATCAACCTGATGCACTGTGACGATGCCCTACGGGCTGCCGATGATGCGTGGTTCTTCAAAATGCTGGTTAAAGGCCTTGCACGGCGGCACGGTTTTGCCGCCAGCTTTATGGCGAAACCCTATGAGGATTATCCCGGCTCCGGCTTGCACACACATTTCTCAGTGCTGGATGAGAAGGGCAATAACGTGTTTGACGATGGCGGTCCGGCCGGGACGCCCATCATGCGCCATGCCATTGCCGGCTGCATGAATGCGATGGCCGGATCGGCGCTGGTCTTTGCACCCCATGCAAACAGCTTTGATAGGATGGTGCCGGGTGCCCACGCGCCGACAGGAATTTCCTGGGCCTATGAGAACCGGACCTCTTCCATTCGCGTGCCCTCGGGCAGCCACAAGGCTCGGCGGATCGAACACCGTGTGTCCGGTGGTGATGTGAACCCGTATCTAATGCTGGCAGCTGTCTTGGGGGCCGCGATGAACGGCATTGAAGACGCGATTGACCCGCCTGCCCCCATTACCGGCAACGCCTATGCCGCCAACTTGCCACAAATTCCCGGAGACTGGAAATCTGCGATTGATGCTTTCGAATCCTCGCCTGAGGTCGCCCGTATCTTCGCGCCCGAGATGATCCGCAACTTTGTCCTGACAAAGCGTCAGGAGCTGCACTATATGCAAGAACTTACGCCACAAGAGCAGGTCGAGATATATCTCGAAACCGTATAAGGGGTAAAATAATGAAAATTGGTATCCTTCAGACCGGCCATTCCCCCGACAACATGAAAGAACAGTTGGGAGACTATGGTGAAATGTTCACCAAACTTCTTGGCGGCCATGATTTCGAATTTCAGATATGGTCGGTTGTCGACGGCGACTTTCCTGACTCTGCAGTGGATGCCGACGGGTGGTTGATCACGGGGTCCAAGTTTGGTGCCTATGAGGATCACGGCTGGATCCCGCCGCTAGAACAGTTGATTCTGGCCATCCGCGACACCGGACGCCCGCTGGTTGGTGTTTGCTTTGGCCACCAGATCATCGCCAAAACCCTTGGCGGCAAGGTCGAAAAATTTGATGGCGGTTGGTCTGTAGGGCGCACGGAATACACCGTTAATGGTGCGCCGATGGCGCTGAACGCATGGCATCAAGATCAAGTCACGGCCCTGCCCCAAGGGGCGCAGGTCGTCGGTTCGTCCGACTTTTGCGCCAACGCGGCACTTTTGTACGATAACCAGATTTGGACGATCCAGCCCCACCCTGAATTCAATGCCGAATTCATCGACGGACTGATCCGCACCCGTGGCAAGGGTGTGGTTCCCGATGACAAACTTGCAGACGCCGCGAAGCTGCTGGATGACCCTACCAACAACGCAGATATCGCGGCCTATATTGCCGACTTCTTCAAGAAAGAGAGACCTTAATGTCCGACTGGATTGACGACCTTCCCCAAGCAGCCCGAGAGTATCTGGACGGCAAACGACTGGATGAGGTCGAATGCATCATCCCCGATCTGCCCGGCATCGCGCGTGGCAAAGCCGTGCCTGCCAAAAAGTTCGAACGGCAGGAATATTTCCACCTGCCTGACAGTATCTTTTACCAAACCATCACAGGCGAATGGGGCGAAGCAGCGGGTGCCGAAGGGTTTATCGAAAAAGACATGATCCTGCGCCCCGACATGTCGACAGCCACCGCTGCACCATGGACGGCTGATTGGACGCTTCAGGTTATTCACGACGCCTATGACCGCGACGGCAATGTGGTCCAATATTCCCCGCGCAATGTGCTCAAGCGCGTGGTTGATCTGTATCGTCAGCAAGGATGGGAGCCCGTTGTTGCCCCCGAAATGGAATTCTTTCTGGTGGCCCGCAATCTCGATCCCGCCCATGCAATCAAGCCGATGATGGGGCGCTCTGGCCGCCCCGCCGCCGCACGTCAGGCCTATTCGATGACGGCTGTAGATGAATTCGGGCCTGTGATCGACGACATCTATGACTTTGCCGAAGCCCAAGGCTTTGAGATCGACGGCATCACCCAAGAAGGCGGCGCTGGCCAGCTTGAGATCAACCTGATCCACGGCGATCCCGTGCGACTGGCCGACGAGGTGTTCTACTTCAAACGCCTGATCCGCGAAGCCGCCCTGCGTCACGATTGCTATGCCACGTTTATGGCCAAACCGATCGAAGACGAACCGGGCAGCGCCATGCACATGCATCATTCGGTATTGGACATCGATACCGGCAAGAACATCTTTTCAGATGCCAACGGTGAAGAAACCGATCCGTTTTTCCATTTTATCGCCGGAATGCAAAACCACATGCCCGATGCGCTGGCCGTGCTGGCACCTTATGTGAACAGCTATCGCCGCTACGTCAAAGACCACGCCGCCCCGATTAATCTTGAATGGGGCCGTGATAACCGCACAACGGGCATTCGCGTTCCGCTGTCCAAACCCTCGTCGCGCCGGGTGGAAAACCGTCTGGCTGGAATGGACTGTAACCCCTATCTGGGCATCGCCGCGTCATTGGCCTGTGGCTATCTGGGCCTGATGGAAAAGAAGCAACCAAAGCCCGAATTCAAGGGCGACGCTTATGAAGGCGATGGTGACATTCCGCAGGTTTTGGGCTCGGCGCTGGACTTGTTCGAGGAAGCCACCGACCTACACAATGTGTTGGGACCCGATTTCGCGCGGGTCTATGCCATTGTGAAACGCGCCGAATATGATGAATTCCTGCAAGTCATCTCTCCGTGGGAACGTGAGCACCTTTTGATGAACGTTTGATTCCATTGCTGATCGCATCTGCCTTCGGCGAAGATGTAAAACCATTTAGAAGCGGGGGGAGGAGCCCTTTTTTGCGATGAACCTGTTGTATGCGAACGATAAAAAAGGCTCCTATCCCGATAGTTGGTACGCAGCGACAGCAACGCCGATGCAAAGGTTTGCCCCGTTGAAAGGTGAAACCAAGGCCGATGTCTGCGTAGTCGGAGGAGGCTACACGGGTCTGTCTGCGGCACTGCATCTTGCCCAAGCGGGCCGCGATGTTGTTTTGCTTGATGCACAGCGCGTGGGTTTTGGCGCATCAGGGCGCAACGGTGGACAGTTGGGCAGCGGTCAACGCGTTGAACAAGATGCACTGGAAAAGATGCTAGGTGTTGATCACGCAAAAAAGCTTTGGGACTTGGGCGAAGATGCAAAGGCCTTGGTCAAAGGCTTGATCGCTGAGCATGACCTTGACTGCCACCTGAAACCAGGTGTCGCATGGACAGCGTCCACCGACAGAGATCTGCACCATTTGCATGACTATGCCGGCCATCTGAAAAACCGCTATGGCTATGATAAGATTGAGGTGTTGGACCACGCTGCACTGCAATCGGTCTGCCCCTCACCCGATTACAAAGGCGGCATACTTGATAGGGGTGCGGCCCATCTGCATCCGCTCAACCTTGCCTTGGGCTTGGCGCGGGCCGCACAAAAAGCGGGTGTCAGGATCTACGAAGGCTCTGCTGTGCATCACATTCAGGAAGGCGCAAAGGCCATCGTCCAGACAGACGGCGGGCGTGTAACTGCCGGTCATGTTGTATTGGCCTACAACGGCTATCTTGGCGGCCTGAACCGCAAGGTTGCCGCCCGCGTCATGCCGATCAACAACTTCATTGTGGCCACCGAACCGCTTGGCGACCGGGTACGCGAAGTATTGCTCCAAGATGTTGCCGTGGCTGACAGCCGCTTTGTGGTGAACTACTTCAGGCTCAGCCACGACGGGCGACTGTTGTTTGGCGGCGGCGAAAGCTATGGCTACAAATTCCCCGATGACATCGCTGCCAAAGTCCGCAAGCCGATGTCGGTTGTGTTCCCCCATCTCAAGGATGTGCGCATCGACTACGCTTGGGGCGGTACGTTGGCCATCACCCTGAAACGTTTGCCCTATCTTGCGCGCGTGGCACCGAACATCCTGTCAGCATCCGGGTATTCAGGCCATGGCGTCGGCACTGCAACCCATGCTGGGCAATTGATGGCGCATGCCATTATGGGTGACAGTGATGGGTTCGACGTGATGGGTACCATCCCTACAAACCCCTTTCCCGGAGGCGCAGCGATGCGCACGCCTCTGCTGACCCTGGCAATGACCTGGTATAGTTTGCGCGACAAACTCGGCTTCTAATCACAAATGTTTAACCGGCCCTTTTCCTGATTTAGCTTGGCCTTGGTGCTGGCTTGTTTTACTATTCTGAAAACCAATATTCAGGATTTTGAAATATGACCCTGCCCGACATGCACCGCGCCGAAGCCATTCCAGATACGGCCCGCGCCGAGATCGAACGGCTTTTGCAGACTGGTGATCTATTTCGATACACTGCAGCATCCGATGCGCCCGTCTCCCTGCTCGAATCCGAATTCGCGCAGATGATGGGCAGCCGCTATGCGCTTGCGGTTTCATCCTGCTCGGCCGCGTTGTTCCTGTCACTAATGGCGCTGGAACTGCCGAAAGACGCACGGGTGCTGATACCGGGGTTTACCTTCGCCGCGGTGCCCTCGTCGGTGATCCACGCCAACTGCCAGCCCGTTTTATGCGAAGTCGGTGATAACTACCGTATTGATCTCAAAGACTTCGAAGCCAAGCTGCCGACGGTGGACGCCGTAATCATCAGCCATATGCGCGGCCATACCTCTGACATGGACGCGATAATGGCGCTGTGCGACGCGGCGAACATCCCGGTGATCGAAGTCGCGGCACATTCACTTGGCACGTTGTGGCACGGCAAGAAAATTGGCACGATCGGTAAAATCGGCTGCTTTTCCTTCCAGTCTTACAAAATGGTCAATGCTGGCGAAGGCGGGATCATGATCACGGATGACGCCGACCTGATCGCGCGCGCCATCATTATGTCAGGGGCCTACGAGCACAATTGGAAAAAACACCCCGGTATCGCCGAGGCCTGCGCCCGCTGGCAAAACAAGCTGCCGCTTTATAATCTACGGCTCAACAACTTGTCGGCTGCCCTTGTGCGCCCGCAACTGGCGGAATTGCCACGCCGCATCGCGGATGGCCTTCGCAACCATGACTATGTCGCAGCCAAGCTGAACGCCTCGCCTTACATCAATGTCCCTGCCCCGCTGGCCGCGGAAACCCGCGCGCCTGATTCAATCCAGTTCAACATGGTGGGGTTGGATGATGACGCAATCCGTGCCTTTGCAGCCGCCAGTGCGGCCGCGGGGGTCAAGGTACAGGTGTTCGGCCAAAGCACCGACAACGCCCGCGCCTTCTGGAACTGGCAATTCATCGAGAACCTGCCTGAACTTCCGCAGACTCGTAAAATGCTGATGACCGCGTGCGATGTACGTTTGCCTGTCCAGCTCACACCCAACGATCTTGACGCAGTGATCGACGTTCTCCTGGGTGCCGTACAGGCCGCCACGGGCTCAGTGGCCGCTTAATCTCGGACGTTCATTTTACCAAGTAAACTCCCGCCGGAGGCATGATACCGAGATGCAAAAAGCCCACCCTTCAACGGGGTGGGCTCACGCATATACTGGATCAAGCAATAAAAGTCGCACGTCAGTGCGGCCACCGGATCACTTCAACTTGGACAGCTTTTCCTGCAATTCAGCCAATTGCTTCTTGATCGCGTCCAAGCTTTCGTCCTGACCTTTGCCGGATTTCTCCGTTTTCGCTGAAGTCTCAGTTCCGGGCTTGGCCATTCCAGGCCAGGCTGCCGGTATATTTCCGGTCATGGCCTTCATAAATGCTTCTTGCTGGGCCTGCATTACCTCAAACCCGGGCATTTTCGACATCGGATTGATGGTATTAATGTTTTCCAACACCCGCGACTGACCGTCGCGCAGCATGTCAAAGGATGCTTTTAGAAACTGTGGAACAACGCTTGTGCCCGGTGACATATAGCTGCGTACCAGATCATTCAGCACATCAACCGGCAGAACCGATTCACCGCGGCTTTCGTGATCTGCAACAATCTGCAGCAAATACTGTTTCGTCAGATCATCTCCAGATTTTAGATCGATAATCTGAACTTCGCGCCCGTCCCTGATAAAGCCCGAAATATCTTCAAGCGTAACGTAATCGCTTGTTTCGGTGTTATAAAGTCGCCGGCTGGCGTACCGCTTGATCAGCAGAGGCTTGTCTGTGTCGGCCACGGTGGATCCTTCCCAAATTGCGTGCTGCATTGCAGCTTAGGGCAGCGCGTCTCAAAAAGAAAGGGCCACAAAGAAAGGGCAGGCTTTTGCAAGCCTGCCCCAACACTCATGAAAGCGTTCTTGTCGTGCGGCGAATTACTTCGCTGTTGCTTTTTTCGTAGCTTTAGTTGCGTCAGCTGTCGCTTTTTTCACGGCTGCTGTTGCTTCTTCGGACATGTCTTTGCCCGCTGCCATCATCAATTCAACTGTGTCCATCTGAACGGATTTTGCGATCTCAGCAAATGCGGCCATGTGCTCGGCTGCAACTTCGGCAGAGGCAGATGTGAAATCTGTCATAGCTTTTGCATAGTCGGCTGGCTC
>JAPKCR010000718.1 GCA_026421135.1 Sulfitobacter sp.
CATGAATCAGCAAATCGTATCCTTGGTAACCACCAGTTCCGAGACCTTGGGCTGGGCTGGTGCGATATCGCTTTTTGCGGCGCTATGGTCAGCGCGGGCGGGGGTTGGTGCAATGATGATCGGCTTGAACAGTGTCTATCATGAGAGCAACCGCACCCTTGCGGGTCACTATTTGCGGGCGCTTGTCCTTACTTTTGGCTTGGTCATGGTCGGAATTGTTGCGTTAGTCACAGTCGTCGTTGCGCCGATTGTATTGGCATTCATACCTATGGGAATTTTCGGAGTGATTGTGGCTGACTTGATCCGCTGGACCATCGCGATTTCAGTTTTGCTGGCGGGCATTGGGGTTTTGTACCGATTTGGGCCGAACCGCCGCTCCGCTCGGATTAGTTGGCTGACCCTTGGTGCTGTCTTTGCTGTCTTTTCGTGGGCGGTCGTTTCGATTGCATTCAGCTATTACGTTGCCAACTTTGGAAATTACAATCAGGTCTATGGGTCAATTGGCGCGGTCATTGCGATGCTGGTTTGGCTGTGGATCAGTAGCTTTCTGGTCCTAATGGGCGCATCTTGGAATGCCCAAGTTGAACTGCGCGTCTGGCCCGATACCACTATTGGTCGATTGCGTCCCGCGGGTGAACGAGGCGCGGTTGTGGCTGATACTTTTGTAACGCCAGATGAAGATTAGGTCTCATAAATCGTCGGTTGTTAGACTTGGTCAGGTCCAGCATTCTAAACGCGACCAGTTTGTCCGTGCCATTGTTCTGGAGAAGTTTTTTAGGGGTCTAATTCCTGCGTTTTTAGTTTTTAACCCAAACCAATTGGCGTGGCTGAGATATCTCAGACAAGATTTGGGCGATGTATCTGGAGATCGCTTCCACAGTTGCTGAAGCCGGGTATTGGCTAGTTGAACAACCATCGAAAACGATCTTCTCGTCGATCGCTATTGTTACGGATACAGCAGAAAAAAACCCACAGACATAACATGCCCAAGTTGCCTTCCGAAATGAAGACGGCCGGTCTCTACCGCGAAATCATTTGATCTACGCTGTTTCCCGCCACCTTACGGACCGAAGTTTGGCGCAAGTGGTCACAGCCGCGTTTTCTTGCCTGCTTTGAAGCCGTTGATTAAGGCAATGACCAATGCTGCGATGCCTTCGACCCCGCCAAATGGCTGTGCGCGTTGTTGTGCCTGAATGCGCAGCAGCTCGGCTTCTCTTTTACGTTTTAGGTTTCGGGATCGGATGCTCACTACCGCGACCATAACCAAGCCCGCGCCAAAGAAGACACCGCCCATGATCAAACATGCAAGCAAGGCCGTAGTAATTGACAGCAAGAAAATCCAGCCAGCAGCGGCCAAAAATACTGAACCAACTAGAAGGCACAAGCCAGCGCCCAAACCGATCGCTGCGGTTTGGGCCGTTTCGGCCGCCCGCTGGGCGACCTTTTCAGTTACGGCATTCAACATTGCTGACATTAACGACGTGCCGCAATCAGCCCGACTAGAAAGCCGACCCCGGCAGCGATACCCATCGCTGTTGCGGGCTGTGTGCGAACAAAGTCTTCTGCACTTTTCTGCGCTTCGTGGGCTTTTTCCTTGGTAAGATCCGCGTAGTCGTGGGCGGCTGCCTTGGCCTGATTTGCCGCATCACGCGTTGTGCTTTTCCCAAACTCGCTGAACGAACCGGTCAAAGCGGCAATGTCATCCTTGAGGATAGAGATTTGCGCAGAAAGGTCTTCAACAGTGACGTCCTTGCTCATTTTCGTGTCCTTAGCCATTTTATTTCCTTATCTATTATCTCATATTACAAACGCGTCGGAGTCTGATCCAGTTCCAACCTATCATAGCAGGCTACACACGATTAATGTGATGAAAATCAATCTGGATTGTCTGCACAGAGGCTTGCAAGGCTTCGTGCACCACTAGCCCGACCTGCTAGGTATCAAGCTTGCCTCGAACGCTGTCAGTTGTTGGTCACCGAAATGAGTTTTGAACCAAGTTGGCAGTGTCACTCTATTTTTGAACACGGTGGATTTACTTCTTAGCACGCTTTCTTTTTCATCGCGG
>JAPKCR010000719.1 GCA_026421135.1 Sulfitobacter sp.
GCCGCATCGCCAGCCGAACCCTCGATAGTTTTCAATAACTTAAGTGGGCAGTATCTCTCAATATTAATGCGCGACGCAGCGGTCAGACCGGACGGATACCCTGCACCTTGTATGATTACAGCGCGGACACGCGGTCTACCCTGTTCCAACTGGCGATAACGTCCCGCTGCGCAACTTTTCAAGCGATAGGTTTGAAAGGTGCCTGTATCCGGAAGGTGTTTCAGACCACCAAAGTGGGTTGATCCGTGCTCGATACAGGTTCAACCTGCAAGAGAAGGTATCTCGCACTCGGGAATGCCGATTTTCACGAAACTCTGGGAGGAAGTTATGTCTAGAAGAAATTCTCTGTTGGTGTCTGTCGCGGTTGCCGCTTTATCGCATCTGCCTTCGTCCGCCAGTGCTGAATCCTTGTCACTGGTTCGCATTGCCACGATGCCTGAAGGTGCCGAGGTTACGGGGTTGAGCACCAATGCAATGGGCGAATTGTTTCTGAACGCCCAACATCCGGGCGGTAAGAATACATTTCGGGACGATGCGCCTCCAGCGCTCGTGGGCTATGTCGCGGGCTTTGACCCCTCAAATGCAACCAGCATGGACCTGCCTGCCCAAGACATGCGAAGCGGTGTCGCCGTCGCAAACGGTGAATACGTTACTTTTGCCAAGGCTGGCGATACATTAGGCGACGGTAATATATTGGGAGGGGTTTACGATGTATCCGGCGCGCTGATGTATGTCTCGAACACGCCTGACTTCAACGGTTTCATTCCACGCGGTGATGGATCGGCCTATCTCTATACCGGGTGGGAAGGGGCGGGACGTGACGGTGCCAGTACAGTCAGCCGCTTGGCGCTGAGCAAGGTCGACGGAAAATGGCAAGCGGACCTGGCGCAGTCCAAAGTTTTGGACCTTAGCCCGGTTTACGGTGGGGCTGTGCTCTGTTCGGGCATCGTGACCCCTTGGGGGACGCCATTGATGGCTGAAGAGTATTTCTTCTACAATTCCGCATTGTGGAACCATCCAAATAACAACGACGAAGATGAACGCGCCAGTTTCCAGGATGGTAATGACAATACCTATATCAAATCCAAAAGCATGAGCGACTATCTGGGCAGAATGTCTAACCCCTATCGCTATGGTTATCTGATCGAAGTGCAGGACCCCACCGGGGCGGAGACACTGGTGAAACACTATGCTACCGGGCGGTTAAGCCATGAAACGGCAGCGATCATGCCGGACAATCGCACCATTTACATGACCGATGACGACAGCGGCGCATATGCGGATGCGACATACAATTCGGCCTCGGGTGGTGTGTTATTCAAGTTTGTTGCCGATACTGCGGGTGATATGAGCAGCGGTACCCTGTACGCTGCTAAACTTGTGCAGGACGCCGAGACCGATCCTGACAAGGCCGGGTTTGATGTGACATGGGTGGAACTGGGACATGGCAGCAACGCCGAAATCGAAACGTGGGCGGCAGAGTATGATGATGTAACCACCGCCGATTATGTTGAAGGGCAGACCAGCTATATCTCGGATGATGAAGTGCGTGCTTATGCCGCCGGGACCGCAAATGATGCGCGGGCTGCATTTCTGGAAAGTCGTCGCACGGCGGCCGCGATGGGAGCAACAAATGAATGGGACAAGCTAGAAGGCATCACCAGCCACAGCAACACGGTCTACATCGCTGCTTCGGGGATCTCATATACGATGGACAAAAGTTGGGGTCATATCGACTGGTCGACTGGCACCAAAGACGAGACCAACAGCGGCGCGATCGCGCTAGACGCTGAAGGTTGCGGTGGCACCTATCGCGCGGTGACCGGAGATGATTTCAACATCACTCGGATCGATCCCTATGTTGTCGGACAAACCACATCGGACGGCAGCTGTGATCTCAACCGTCCCGCTAACCCTGATAACATTCTGGCGTTGAACGATGGCACCTTGCTGATTGGTGAAGACGCCGGGTCAAAAAAGCACACTCTTGATATGCTTTGGATGGTCAAATAGGCCAATTCCACTGCCGAGACTGACGCTGCCCGATCCGAGGTCGGGCAGCGT
>JAPKCR010000720.1 GCA_026421135.1 Sulfitobacter sp.
GCCATCCCCGTCATGATCGCCATCGGCTTCATCATGGAGCGTGGCTTGATCAAGCACTTCTACAAGCGCCCCCATGCGGATCAGATCCTTGTGACCTTTGGTCTGGCAATCGTGCTTCAGGAAGTTATCAAGTATTTCTACGGCGCAAACCCAATCCCCACAGCCGCTCCAGCGGCTTTCCGCGGGTCATTTGATTTCGGCGTGCTCTTAGGCTTTGATCCCAACGCGATCATCTACCCCTACTGGCGCTTGATCTATTTCGCCTTCTCGGCCCTGATCATCGGTGGCGTCTTTGCCTTCTTGCAGTTCACCACCTTCGGTATGGTTGTGCGCGCTGGCATGGCTGACCGCGAAACCGTCGGCCTTTTGGGCATCAACATCGACAAGCGCTTTACCATTATGTTTGGCATCGCCGCCGCTGTCGCCGGATTGGCAGGTGTTATGTACGCGCCAATTAACTCGCCCAACTATCATATGGGCATGGATTTTCTGGTCCTCAGCTTTGTTGTGGTTGTTGTTGGTGGCATGGGCTCTTTGCCCGGTGCGGTGCTCGCAGGCTTCCTCTTGGGTATTCTGGAATCTTTCGCCTCGATGAACGAAGTCAAAAATATCCTGCCGGGTATCGACCAGATCATCATTTATGTTGTCGCGATTATCATCTTGCTGACACGCCCACGGGGCCTGATGGGCCGCAAAGGCGTGATGGAGGAATAAGCCATGCTTGGACTAAACAAAAAAGACTTCGGGGTGTTATTGCTGGTGGCTCTTCTTGCCATGGCCGCACCGATCCTGCTCAACCCCTTCCCGGCCGACTCTGGAATGGCGCAATTCAACGCGGGTTATCCCGACCTGATGCAGCGCTTTGTGATTTTCGGAATTTTCGCCATCGGCTATAACATCCTGTTTGGCCTCACCGGCTATCTCAGCTTCGGACACGCCGCGTTTCTGGGTGTCGGCAGCTACTCCGCCGTCTGGATGATGAAGTTGCTGTCGATGAACGTGATCCCTGCGATCGTTCTATCGGTCATCGTGGCTGGCTTGTTCTCGGTCGTGATCGGGTATGTGTCGCTCCGCCGTTCCGGCATCTACTTCTCGATCCTGACACTCGCCTTTGCGCAGATGTCGTTCAACTTGGCCTATTCGGTGCTGACACCAATCACCAACGGTGAAACCGGCCTGCAAATCTCGCTTAGTGATCCGCGTATTCTGGACGGTGCCAATGCGCCAAGCTACCCCAACCTCTTCGGGGCGCAGATGAATTCCGCGGCCACCATTGATCTTGGTGCCTGGTCCTTCACCTTCTCCGTTGGCTATTACTTGTGTGCACTACTCATGCTCGTGGCATTCTATATCTCGATCCGCATCTTCCGCTCGCCTTTTGGGTTGATGCTGCGTGCCGTGAAATCAAACCAGCAGCGCATGAACTACACTGGCCTGAACACCAAGCCTTACACTCTGGCGGCCTTTGTTATCTCGGGCATGTATGCTGGTCTTGCTGGCGGTTTGCTGGCTTCCATGGACCCGCTAGCCGGGGCCGAACGGATGCAGTGGACTGCGTCAGGCGAAGTTGTTCTGATGACGATTCTTGGCGGTGCCGGTACCCTTCTGGGGCCAGTATTGGGCGCGGGCTTCATCAAATACTTTGAAAACATCTTTTCCAAGATCAACGATAACGTTCTGCATGGCTGGTTTTCCTTCATGCCGGATGGAATTGAAGACCTTATCATCACGATCATTCACCCCTTCGTGGGCAAAGGCTGGCACTTGACGCTGGGTCTGCTGTTCATGCTGGTCGTGATCTTCTTGCCCGGTGGTCTGGTCGAAGGCGGTCAACGCATCGGTCGCTTGTTCGGCCGCAAGAAAGCGGACCCCAACACGCCTGACGCCAAAACAACCCCTGCAGAATAAGGAGCGGACGCGATGAATATTCTTGAAGTCAAAAACGTCAACAAGCGCTTTGGTGGCCTGCAAGCGCTTGGCAATGTGAACCTGAATGTTGCTGAAAACACGGTGCATGCCATTATCGGGCCAAACGGCGCGGGCAAATCCACCTTGCTTAACT
>JAPKCR010000721.1 GCA_026421135.1 Sulfitobacter sp.
GCAGAGTTTGTAGAGGTCGAAAGCGGCAAGCGTGCAGATCGCCCACAGCTAGCGCTGGCACTAGCAGAGGCCAAACAGGCAGGGGCCGTCTTGCTCATTGCCAAGTTGGATCGCCTCGCCCGCAACGTGGCATTCATCGCAAACCTTTTGGAAAGTGGGGTCGATGTCACAGCGTCTGATATGCCTGAGGCTAACCGCTTTGTGCTGCACATCATGGCGGCGGTAGCGGAACAAGAGGGCCGCGCTATTTCTGATCGCACCAAAGCTGCACTCGCGGCGGCGAAAGCACGGGGCGTCAAGCTTGGCTGGTCCAACCCTATGCGGGCCACTGAGCAACGTCAGGCTGCAAAGAAGGGTGCGGCTGTGAACAAGGCGCGGGCACTGATCCACTTGGTGAACGTCTTACCAGTGGTCGAGCAAATCAGGGCCGGGAGTGCGTCCCTTCGCCAGGTCGCGGCAGAATTGAACGCGCGGGGGATTAAAACGGCACGTGGCGGCAAGTGGCACGCGACTACGGTTCGGAATATTTTAACAGCAAGCAACGGCGTTTAGGGGCGTGGAATGACTCCATTCAAAATCTATACTGGCGCTTGCCATCCCTAATCGATCACCTCAGGCGATAACATGTTCTCAACGGCTCCCTTGATAAGCGTCTTGCGACATTCAATCTTCGCAAAGCCTTTTTGACATATCAAGGATCGTGTTAGTCGCGCTTTGGTAAAGGCTTGTTTCACCAGCGCGGTAGAACACTGCACCACGGGCACCAGTCCGTTTGGAAACTTCTCGGATTTCCAACAAATGCGCTAAGTTCAAGATTATTGCCTCGAGTGTTTTTCTTTGATTGAGACCTGTATTTGAAGTGGATGTGCCAAACATTGCGCCGTCATGTTCTGCGGATACTATCCTAGGCTTAAAATTCTTTGTGGGCATTTTCTATTACCTCCCAATTGGGCGCATTGGCGAGGCTATCTGCCAGCGCTGCGCGTTCATTTTCTATTGTCTCTGCCTTGCCTTCCCGGCGGACTGTGCGACCTACACGCGGGCGGTCCAGCTCTTTTTGCGCCTCTATCAGCTCAGGCAAGTCTTTGCGGCCCCAAGTCAGCTTTACAGCGGTAATCTTTCGTCCTTTTTTTATCGGGATATAGCCCATCCTAAAACCGGCAAGGTGGTTGATTTCAGCCACGGCACGGTCCAGCACGAACCGGCGCAAGTCAGGCCAACGGGAAAACTTGCCTTCCTCTAAGCCAAGGATATGCCGCAGATCATCCATCTCGAAAGTCTCAGATGTTTTTCGGAGACCAGCTCGTAGTGATAAAAGCAGGTATAGGCGCAGCGAAAACTTGCTTTCAAATGACAGGACGGCACGGCGTGATACTGATGCCAATAGCATCGACGCTGCGATTGCGACTACGGCTGGTGGATCGCCAACCTTCTACTGTGGAACAGTGCAGCGGACGTGTAACGCAAATATTGCTTACGGTCTTATGGCGCTACAAGTCGGACCAAGGTGTCAGGCGACACGACAAACTGGCCCTGCCGGGCCTGATCCGAATGTCGCTGGACACAAGACTTGGGTTCAATCCCGAAGCAGGTCCTTTAGGTAGGAGCCATATCCGTTCTTCTTGAAAGTCTCAGCCCGAACTGCGATTTCATCACGGTCGATCCAGCCCGCCGCGAAGGCAATCTCATCGGGCGACCCAATCTGTAACCCTTGGCGTTTGGTCAGTGTGCGCACGAAATTCCCTGCATCCAAAAGGCTGGCGTGCGTGCCGATATCAAGCCAGGCAAAGCCGCGGCCCATCTTTTCGACATGGAAAGCGCCCTCGGCGCGATAGATTTGCAAGAGCTCAGTAATTACGAGTTCGCCCCGTGGTGAGGGCTTTACACGCGCAGCCAGTTCCGGTGCTCGACCGTCTAGATAATAAAGCCCTGTCACAGCATAGTTAGAGGGCGGCAGATCGGGTTTTTCGATGATGGCACGCACATTGCCCTCGTCGTCGAAATCGACCACGCCGTACCGCTCGGGATCCATGACATGATAGCCAAATACCGTA
>JAPKCR010000722.1 GCA_026421135.1 Sulfitobacter sp.
CAAGGGCAAGCATGCATGGTGGGAGAGCGCTATGTAGGTCACGCGCCAAGAGGTCAGTGACCCGAAGATACACGGCGATGACCGTTTTGCAGTGATCTTTGATGTGGCCGCGCGCGAAAAGGAAAGCGGCAAGGAAATGGCGATGAATGAAGTTGCGGTTTACCACGTTGCAAACGGCAAAATCGTACGCGAGGAATTCTTTGGCTAAGACTTGCGCGTAAGTTAGCGCATGCTGGCCTTGCGCAGAAGTTCGGCCGCATCTGGGCGGTCGAGCAGGGGCGCACTGACATCTAACCCGTCATGGCGGCGGTCGGAATGGCCGGGGATCACGTCGCCCATCGCGTCCGATAGCTCTTGTGGGAGTACGGCTTTGGTCCGGCTGTCGATCAGCATGGATTCAGCCGCGATCCCTTCGGCATAGATAATCTGGTGACCATCAAACAGCAGCTGGAAATAATCGACAAATCCGCCA
This sequence comes from Sulfitobacter sp., assembly GCA_026421135.1. GTDB lineage: Bacteria > Pseudomonadota > Alphaproteobacteria > Rhodobacterales > Rhodobacteraceae > Sulfitobacter. The sequence goes on from JAPKCR010000722.1 coordinate 473, forward strand.
TCCTGAACGCGCACGGTGTCGCCGTTTACCAGATGGCGTGCCTTGACCAACAGCTCGGAACGGCCCGCGCCCAGATGGTCTTCGCGTTGATAGATGAACAGGCGATGGTCGGGGCTGACGATCAGATCGTTGGCGTTGTTCAATGTGCCTGCGGATATGCAGATAGGGGCGAATTCGCCCACGGCACGCACGGTCGTCTGACTGATCCAGCGCACTGCTTTGATCCCGTCATTGCGGGTCAATACGCGGTCGCCAACCTTAAGGTCTTCGATCGGGCGCTGTTCGCCGGACGCCATCGTAATATGGGTGCCACGGGTAAACGAGACACAGGCGACTTGCGCAAATTTCTGGTGTGCCGTGGTGGTATCGATGCCCACCAACCGGTATTCCAACCTTGAGGACAGCGCGCTGAGCGGAACGACATAGATTTCCGCGGCGTTTTTGTTTTCGTCCACTTCAACCAGAACAATCGCGTCGGTCGTCTGCCCGTCAGGCGACATGAAGGTCAGCGCGCAGTCCAGATGCAGCCGCGCACCGGCATTTCCAACCTCGGTATCGGGGGCGATTTCGAACGCGTTCTGGGCCGACACCAACATGGATAGCCGTTGCTGGGTCGATCCATAGGTCAGTTCGTAAACGTCATCCAAAAGCAATTCGGAGGCAAAGGATATGGCATCGCCCATATTGGCCCCATCCGTCGCAACAAGCTGCGCTGCAGGGTAAACCGGCACACTTTGCGGAGGAGTTTTGCGGTCGGGGTGCATGTCGGTTCTAGCCTTTTTGGTCAAGCTTTGTGTCGCATCTTTAGATTGAGATAGGATTGTGGCTGGAACGGGTCAAGCCTTGGGTCTTTTGCTGGCAATGCAAACGGCAAGAATGATAGGATGCCTTTGAAATAAAGAGGGAATTAAAATGGATCTGGGAATTAAAGGCAAACGGGCGCTGGTGTGCGCATCATCCAAAGGTTTGGGTCTTGGCTGTGCAGAGGCTTTGGCTGAAGCCGGTGTTAGTCTGGTGATGAACGCACGGGGTGCCGATGCGCTAAAGGCGGCAGCGGAACGGATCAGGCAGGATTACGGCGTTGAGGTCACCACAATCGCCGCGGATATTGCCACCGAAGACGGCCAGAAACTGGTGCTGGACGCGGCAGGTCAGATCGACATTCTGGTCAACAACGCGGGTGGCCCGCCCCCCGGCATGTGGCAAGACTGGGACCGTGACGATTTCATCAAAGCGCTGGACGCAAATATGCTGGCCCCCATTGCGATGATCAAAGCGTTGGTGCCGTCGATGATGGACCGCGGATGGGGTCGCGTGGTGAACATCACCTCGCAGTCCGTACGCGCGCCCATCGGTGTTTTGGGCCTTAGCAATTCCGCCCGCACCGGTTTGACCGGCTATGTTGCGGGTACTTCGCGTCAGGTGGCGGGCAAGGGCGTGACCATCAACAACCTGCTGCCCGGCATCCACGCGACAGACCGTGCAGATGCGCTCGACGGCAATGTCGTCAAGCAAAAAGGCATCACACTGGAAGAGGCGCGGACCGAGCGGGCGCAAGGAATACCTGCGGGACGTTA
>JAPKCR010000091.1 GCA_026421135.1 Sulfitobacter sp.
CGTAGCTGACAATCGGGATAACCATTGCCCCGTCACGCTCAATCGGATCACCAAGGACGTTCTTGGCATTCAGCAATTGGTCCAACTCTTCCACGGTGCCCTTTAGCAGTTTTTCGACATCGTCCATCGGTCGCTCCTATGCTTTTGAGGTATGGCTGAAATGATTATCGAACGGCGTGCTATGCCAATTGATCAGGATCAATTGAATCCCGCAAATTGTGTTGCTGTGCCTGTAACGTATGGCAAACCGGCAAAAGAATGTTTGGCACTCGATAACAGTTCTACGTGAAATCTGGTTACTTTGGAGGTCAAACGCGCCGTGTATTCAGAGCGCACCGGAATTGATCGGGATCAACCCACGCGGATACATTGGTTTTACTGTCGGACTGAAAAGGATCAGATTACAATGTGTTGGAGCATGCAAGCAACAATAGGAATGGCCGCAGTTGGTACGATTGCCGCCGTCATCACGTATCGGCGTCGCGACCCGCCTGCAATTTGGCTGACACTGGGATTCTTTGCGGCGATGGAGGCACTACAGATCGCCGGATACAGTGTCGTTAACCAATGCGGGACAACTGCAAACCAGTCGGTGACGGTTCTGTCCTACCTGCATATCGTAATACAGCCATTCTTCATAAACGCATTCGCGATGGAGCTTGTCCCCGACGCCGTCAAACGCCGTGTTCGGGCTGGAGTTTTCGCAGTCTGCGCCGTGTCATCATTGGTGATGCTGGCCCAAATCATACCCGCGCAACAGCTTGGAACGTGCCTGCCCGGCAGCGCTTTGTGCGCCAACAGATGGTGTACAGTTTCGGGTGACTGGCACATCGCATGGGATGTTCCATACAACGGTATTCTCGTGAGTGCTGAGCAGATTTTTGGAATAAACTCTGGGTTCCCGACCTATATGGTCGCCGCGTTTATCTTGCCATTGGTCTATGGTGCATGGCGGTTTGTCATCGTTCATGCGGTCGCAGGGCCGATCCTGGCCGCCAACCTGACGACAAATGCAAACGAGATGCCAGCGATCTGGTGCCTCTTCTCGATCGCGATCTTGCTGATCAGTTTAAGCCCGGCAGTAAGGCAAACAGTTTCAACTACACGGTGGTGGGGCAGGTCTATAGCTTCACATTAAACTTGGCACGTTCATGTGGATTGCGGCCTGAGCTAGAAACTTTCGCACAGGCAGCGTAACCACTAGCATCAGGCTTCGCAGTGCTATTCGTTCGGCGGTTTGCTCGGGCTTGCGCTCACTGTTACATGAGCCGGGCGGATAAGCCGTTTTCCGAGCGCAAATCCGGCACGGTGCAGTACAAGAACTTCTCCTGGCTTAGTTTTGTCAGTTTCGTGCATCTGCATCGCTTCGTGCAGATCTGGATCAAAGGGCGAATCTTTTGGGGCAATTTCCCTGACACCTAGCGCCTTCAATCCAACCTCGAAGGCTGACTTGGTTCTTTTCAGACCCTCAAGATGTGCGGCAATCATTGGATTTTCGGCATCTGGACTGGCCTTCGCCGCCTCAATCGCTAGACAGATGTCATCATAAGCAGGGGCAAGCGCCTCTACGGCGAGGGCCACACCATGGTCACGCCCATCCAATCGGGCCGCGTCGCCGCGTTTGCGGGCGTTCTCGGCCTCTGCAAGTGCGCGCTTCCACTTGTCTGTGATTACTTCCAGTTCTTTGCTCAGGTCCGGAGTTGACGTGTCCTTTGTGCTCGTTGCTGAGCCATCGGTTGTTTGATTGATCTTGTCCTTGTTCTTTTCCATGTCAAATTCCTTTTGTTAATTATTTTTGGTCAGCGGATAAGCAGGAATATTCGGGATGACGCGCGCTGGATTGTTAGGGCGAGCGCGCCGTCGATGGTTGCAAGCTGCTGGCGCAGTTCGGCAACCGAAGTGACAGTAGTCCTATTGACGGCCAGGATAATGTCGCCCGCTTCGAGCCCTGAACGTGCAACGCGGCTGTTGGTATCCACTTGGGCGACTACTACACCGGAAATATCGCCATAAAGCGGGTCACCTGGTTGCAGGTCCCGCAATTCAGCCCCTGAAAGCCGCCCGAGCCCTTTGTCACCCGCATTCATGCCAAGCTGCCCACCTTGGCGCAATTTGGCCTGTAATGTGAGGTTTTGACCATCGCGGATGATGCCGATTTCTATATCTCGGCCAAGCCGCTTCAGCCCGATCTGGCTTCGCAAATCGGCTGATCCTGCCACGGGGCGACCATCGACTGACACGATTAGGTCCCCTGGTTGCAATCCCGCCGCCTCTGCCGCGCTGTCCGGCATGACTTGACTGATCACCGCGCCAACACCAGCTTCCATGCCCAATGCCTCGGCCAAGTCAGGCGTGAAGTCCTGTATAGTCACCCCGAGTTGTCCGCGCTGGACCTCGCCAAATTCGATTAATTGATCGATCACTTCCTTGGCCATGTTTGCAGGTACGGCGAAACCGATTCCAACATTGCCGCCCGAGGGCGCGATGATTGCTGTATTAATGCCGACCAACCGGCCATCAAGCGTTACCAATGCGCCGCCCGAGTTGCCCGGATTAATTGATGCATCTGTCTGGATGAAATCCTCGTAGCCTTCAATGTTCAGCCCGCTGCGCCCCAACGCGCTGACGATCCCAGACGTCACCGTCTGGCCCAGACCAAACGGGTTTCCGATCGCCAATACGTAATCGCCCACTTGCAGCCGATCACTGTCACCCAGTTCAAGCGCGGTCAGGTCCGTGGCCTGGATCTCAAGCAAGGCGATATCCGTACCGGGATCACTACCGATCAACTTTGCATCAAAGCGTCGCCGGTCCTTTAGTGTCACAAAAATGCGGTCTCCGTTCTCTACGACATGGTGGTTTGTCAGCACATACCCCTTGGCGGTGTCAAAAATAACGCCAGAGCCTGCGCTCATTTGTTGCCGCTGCTGGGGCAGTTGCGGCATCGGTTGCATGTCAAAAAAGCGCTTGAAAAATAGGTCGTTGAGTAGGGGGTTCAATTCTGTCGTCTGCTGGCTTTCGACAGAAATATTGACAACAGCTGGTGTTACTTCGGCCAGCAACGGTGCCAGCGTTGGCAACCCATCTTCGTTAAGATATAGCGGCCGGTCCGCAGTTTGCGACGCGAGCGGCGTGGCGCAGCCTAAAGTAAAAATACAGAATGCCACCATCATGGGGCCAAGAAGAGAAGCAAATATATGCACCGGTTATCTCCTTATGTCCTGAGGGGTGGAACCATTTATTCCGGCCCCCACGTGTTATGCGGTTTTAGTCGGAACGTGTTTGACCTTCTCCTGTACCTCGGCAGTCTTGGGCAGGGTGTCAGTAGGTACACCGTTCTCGCGCGTCCCATTCATACACTCGCGAAGATACCGGATAATGTCGTCCCCGGTTTCAAGCTCAGAATAAGCGCTACGGACAGTCCGAACTGTCTCTTTGACAGCTAGCCCGATGTCTTGCCTTGTCTGATCGGGAAGTTCTGTTGTTAGAACGATATCGTTATCGTTGGCACAGAAATTGACCAACGGATGGACTGCGGGCCGGTCAAGTAATCTGACGCCGTTAGAAAGGCTGTTCATTGCGCTTTGCATCGGGCGCATGCCCGCATGCGGCTCGCTATCATCGGGCGGTACAAGAACTATTTGTAACATTGCTGTACTCCTTCTTAATTAGTGTCGGTTGGCTGGCCGGGTGACTCTATAAGGACAGGCGCATGGGGCGGGTACCGCAGACCCATTTCACAAGCCAAACGGATAGGTTTCATCCTCTGTGGTGTTTGTCAGTGTGGGCAGCGCGGTGACCGCACGCGTTTTTTCAAACCAGACAAATGCATCATATTGATCTGACAAGTTGGCATAACTGTAGTGGCTCGCGCGTTCGGATTCGGGCCGGTAAATGACGCCAATATAGCGCTGCAAGCGTTGCTGGTTCACTAGCTGCATGAACTCAGGTGATTGTTCCTTTTTGAAGTCCCAAAGAAAGCGTTCAGAACCGACACTGTGACATAGCGCCTCGTAACTCTCGGCGCGCGGGGGGCGGATGTCTTTGGTCTCCATCGGGGCGTCCCATTCGGATGCGGCAGCAACGGTGCCTGATGCAGTTCCAAATCCGATCAGGGCAGCCGTATCGCCATACTCCTCGCGACAGAGCTGACCGATGTTCAATTCCCCACGGGTGCGCCCCATGTCGGTGTAACGCGCATCTCCGATGTGAGAATTATGTGCCCAGACAACAACTTTTCTGTCCGCTCCGCCATGGGCCATAATCTGGCGCAGTGTTTGGAACATGTGTTGATCGCGGAGATTCCAAGACAGTTGGGAGCCGTAGTACATTACGCGATAATAGCGTTCCGCATTGGCGACCAGCCGCGCGTTTTGCGCAGCATCAAAGAACTGGTCGCCATCTTGCGCGGTATACGGCAGTTCCTTTTTGAGCAGGTCCAAAAGGATTTGAGTTACTGGTGTTTCGCAAACGGAAAAACCGGGTGAAAGGGCTGCGCGCCCATAAGCTGCGGGATCATGTGACCAAGCAGACAAGCATGCATAACGCGATCGGGCCACCGAAGCAGCCGTTTCATCTACCCGGTCAAGATATGCCAGAACCGCTGCAATCGAAGCATTCATATTATATAGGTCAAGCCCATAAAAGGCGACGCGGTCAGCGCTCTTTTTCGTGCTGTTATGCTGGTGCAAGTAACGCGTGAACGTGTCAAATTCGACGTTGCGCCACATCCATGTTGGAAACCGCGCGAAGGGCGCCGGTTTCATCGTCTTTTGCGAACGGTGCCTGACGTATCTGTCTACTGCCGCCGCGTCGGGCCAGTCTGCTTCGACGGCAACGACTGAAAATCCGTGTTCCTCAATCAGCCGGCGTGTGATTGCAGCGCGGGCGCGGTAGAATTCCGAAGTGCCGTGAGATGCTTCGCCCAGAAGTACGACACGTTTTGATCCGAACCTGTCGAATGCTTTGGCAAAATTGGGATCGGTAATCGAAGGCAATTCTTCTGCGGCCTCCTTCAGGATCGACGGAGCTGCGGAACCTTTCGAAGGTGGAGCTGGAGACGGGCGTATCGCGTCATCGCTGCCAAGATGGGCTTTGAACCAGTCTGCAGCATGGTCGATGGCATTGTCCAACGTACCTGCCTCTTCAAAAAGATGTCCTGCACCCGCAACAACCTCAAGGTTTTTGGTGCAGGTCAGTTCTGCTAGGGCCATTTTGTTCAGACCGATAACTTCGTGGTCCAGACTGCCGACCACAAGCAGTGTCGGGCTAATGACCTGCGGTAGCAAAACCATCGCTAGATCTGGCCGCCCGCCACGCGACACAACCGCCCCGACCCGACCTTTAAGCTCGGCTGCAGCCACAAGTGCTGCTCCCGCACCAGTGCTCGCCCCGAAAAGGCCGAGCGGTAAATCCTCAAGGTCGGGCTCAGAGGTAATCCAGATCGAGGCTTCTACCACTCGGCCGGCCAAAAGCGGACTATCAAAAACGTTTCGGCGATCCTGCCCTGCCTCGGGTGTGCATAAATCAAATAGAAGCGTCGCGAACCCCTCCGCATTAAGTTTTTCGGCCACATAGATGTTGCGCGGGCTTTGTCGGCTGGACCCGCTGCCGTGGGCAAACAGGATGATGCCGCGCGGGTTAGGTGGAACTGTCAAATCGCCAGGCAGCCCGATAGGGGGAATGGACACCTGTCGTTTGTGGGTGTTTGCGGAAGCTACGGGCGTGTCCGTTTCCGGACCCGCCAAAGTTTGATCTAGCCAGGCAACCGTTTCGTCGTCGGTCAATTGGTGAAAGTCGAGGTAGAAACCACCAACACCAAGGAATTACGTTGCCATGTGCAGACAGATTATGTCGTCGGCCTGATCGGATATCTCCTCCAAGGCCGCTTCTGGTGCAACTGGAAGCGCCACGATGATCCGCTCTGGCTTGGTGCGTTTTAACCCGATCAGGGCAGCCTTCATTGTCGCACCAGTGGCCAGCCCGTCGTCTATGACCACAACTGTGCGTCCCCTCGGATCCAGCCTTGGCCTAGCGCCAAGATACTGTTTTTGGCGCCTTTCAAGCTCGGCTCGTTGTTCTGCTACTGCATTTGAAATAAATGCATCGTCGGCACCAGTCAGACGCTGCACATTTTCATTGATGACGATTTCGCAGGTCGATCCCTCGACTATTGCGCCAAGGGCAACTTCTGGATTTCGCGGTGCGCCGATCTTGCGCACAAGAAGCAGATCAAGCGGGGCATGAAGCGATTTTGCCACCTCTACGGCCACAGGAACCCCGCCACGGGGCAGGGCATAAATCAAGGGATGATCCAGCTCCAAAGCCGCTAGAACTTTGGCCAGTTGCCGACCTGCGTCAGCGCGATCAATAAATTTGTGGGCTATTCGTTCCATAGCACCAAACTTATGATCTCTGCGGTTCCCCCGAATTGAGTTTAGTCAATTTTTGGCGGAAAATTAGCGGCGGGAAAATAAGGAAGAATGGACTGGTTTTTGGGACATGTGCGCCAACATGCGCAAATATGATCGAAGCTTATAGCCCATTGGGCTGTCGCTTCGACGACGCGGGACCATTGCCAATCGGAGAAATGCAGCCTGTTCTGGCCATAAGATAAGCAGTTTTCTGCCCCCTGAGCAAGTTGCCGCGTACCAATTGATCAGGATCAATTGAGGGTCAAGTATCATCCTTATCCGTTGGAACACGTTCCTGCTTTGTCATTGTATGGGGGTGAGAAATACATAATGACGGATAACATCAGCCATCTGAATATTTTGCAAAAGCCTGGTCCCGGTGACCGGTCGCGTCTGCCCAGAATACCGCAGAAACGGAGAGAGCTAACAGGCGAATTGCATAAATATATGCATGTCATGGGTCCAACACCGAAACGCTGCCTTGAGACACTCGCCGATCTGGGACTGTGTGACCCAGAGATTGGGCACTACTTCAAAATACCGACACATATTGTCACCAATCTTCGCCAAGTCTGGAATATTGACGGCGAAGCCTGAAACCACATGATTGTGGTTTAGCGGTGTCCAGGAACACAGATTGAAAAATCTACCTGACTGTCAAAACGCTACAGTGGGCGTGCTGCAAAACTTTTTGCGACACGCTTCCCAATATGGTGCTTTTAAGCGGTCCAAGCCCGCGCGACCCTATGACGATCATGTCGGCCTTGAAGTCCTCGGCAGCGTCTAGAATTTCCTCAGCGTAATCGCCCGTACGCACAGAGGTGTGTATGTTGTTAGCACCTCTTTCGGCGCAGGTAGTTTTTGTTCTCGCGACAAGCTGTTCACCCAAAACTGCTATGATCCTTGACGATCCAGGATCGCTGGTCTCGCCCCTCAGGAATTCAGTATGACTGCCTGTAATAAACGTGAGGCCAGGTGAAACCACTTCATGCGTCTGTTTGACAAGGTGTTCGACCTCCGCCATGCGCACCAATTCTGCGGCCGGGCGTCCGTGCAT
>JAPKCR010000092.1 GCA_026421135.1 Sulfitobacter sp.
CCAAGTTCATGGGCGTTGAGCTGACCGGCAAGACCCTTGGCGTCATCGGCGCAGGCAACATCGGTGGCATCGTTTGCGACCGTGCGCGTGGCCTTAAGATGAAAGTCGTCGCCTATGACCCCTTCTTGGGCGAAGAGAAAGCCAAGAAGATGGGCGTAGAAAAGGTCGAGCTTGACGAATTGCTGGCCCGCGCAGATTTCATCACACTGCACGTTCCCTATACCGATCAAACCGCCAACATCCTGTCCAAAGAAGCGTTGGCCAAGACCAAAAAAGGCGTTCGGATCATCAACTGCGCACGCGGTGGTCTGGTCGATGAAGAAGCCTTGGCCGAAGCGCTGAAATCCGGCCATGTCGCTGGTGCTGCCTTTGACGTTTTCAAAGTTGAGCCTGCAACCGAGAACCCCTTGTTTGGCCTACCCAACGTTGTTTGCACACCTCACCTTGGTGCTGCGACGACGGAAGCGCAGGAAAACGTTGCCCTTCAGGTCGCAGAGCAGATGTCTGACTATCTGCTCACCGGTGCTGTCTCAAATGCGCTGAACATGCCATCCGTAACCGCCGAAGAAGCCGTGGTTATGGGCCCTTGGATCACACTGTCCGGTCACCTTGGCGCGTTCATCGGCCAAATGACTGATGAACCGATCAAAGCGATCAACATTCTGTACGACGGCCAAGTGTCTGAGATGAACCTGAATGCGCTGAACTGTGCAGTTGTTGCAGGTATTATGAAGCGCGCAAATCCTGACGTGAACATGGTCAGCGCACCTGTGGTCGCCCGTGAAAAAGGCATCCAGATCAGCACCACAAACCAAGACAAGTCCGGCGTGTTCGACGGCTATGTTAAGGTAACAGTCGTGACTGAAAAGCGTGAACGCTCCATCGCCGGAACCGTATTTTCGGATGGAAAGCCACGTTTTATCCAGATCAAAGGCATCAATATCGACGCTGAAATCGGTTCGCACATGCTTTATACGACCAACGAAGATGTCCCCGGTATCATCGGTACACTGGGTCAAACGCTTGGTGCGAATGGTGTGAACATCGCGAACTTTACCTTGGGTCGCTCTGCTGCCAAGGGAGAAGCGATTGCATTGCTTTACATTGATGACGTTGTCCCGCCAGCTGCAATTAAACAGTTGCAAGAGACGGGGCTGTTCACCCAAGTCAAAGAGCTTGAATTCGACGTAGTTTAGAATCAACGATTTGAATTTTTTGAAAGCGTCCCTTTCTGAGGGGCGCTTTTTTCGTTTAGCCCAGCAGCATCCACATCGCTACTGCCGCCAACGTCAGCCCGAAACCAATGTTCATGACCCGCGCAGTTCCTTCATTTTGAAAGCGTGCGGCGATCCCCTCGCCTAGGACCGTCCAGATCAGAAAGGCAACAAGGTTATTCAACGTAAATATCACCGCGATCCACAGGACATCTGCCCAACCCGCTGACACCGTCAGAAACTGTGAATACATCAACGACATGATGACATAGGCTTTGGGGTTCAGCATCAGCAAGGCAAACCCACTTGCGAACCCGACGGGCTTTCCATCAAGGGAATGGTCGCTGGGCCGGGCCAGCAAAAATGCAGCGGCAAGATAAAGAACATACGCCGCGCCCAACACTCTGATCACATCAAAAAACTGCGGGAATTGCTCAATCGCTGTGGCGAAACCCAACCCAACCGCGACAGCCACGATGATTGTCGCAACATGATAGCCCAAATTGGCGGGCAAGGTTGCTCGCACTCCATAGCGCGCGCCAATCGCTGCGAAAAAAATGTTTCCAGGGCCAGGGCTGTACGCAAGGGGGAAAAGAAACAGCAATAGTGCCGCAAATCGTTCCATGGGATTGAATCCTTTAGCCTCAATAAAGCGCGGCGTGATGCTCAGATCGACCCGTTTCTTGCGGCAACGCCGCTGGCTTGGCTTTCACTTTCCCAGCAGATCAGGCATCATATGATCAAGCAATAAGGAAATCCATTCATGTCCACGCCCATCTATGCCGTCGGAGATATCCACGGCCAACTCGACGATCTGCATCGCGTTCTGGAACTGATCGAAGCAGACGGCGGTAAAGATGCCGAAATCGTGTTTCTGGGTGACTACGTTGATCGCGGCCCTGACAGCAAAGGCGTCGTTGATCTGCTGGTGACAGGGATAAATCAAGGCCGCAACTGGACAGCGATCCGTGGCAATCACGACCGCTATTTTACCCGCTTTCTGGACGACCAGACCGTATTCGATCCCGCCACACGCGCAGACCTGTTTTGGTTGAATCCACGCTTGGGCGGGGACAAAACCCTGCTTTCTTACGGCGTCGTAGGAGAAGACTACGCGCCAGTTGATCCAATTCACAAAGCCGCGCTCGAGGCTGTTCCACAATCACACCGTGATTTCTTGGACAATCTGCCGAATATTCACACAACAGATCACCTGATTTTTGCCCACGCAGGCCTCCGCTATGGCGTTCCGATTGAAGATCAGGTCGAAGACGATCTGATCTGGATTCGCGGCGACTGGCTGACGGAGTATCAAGATTTCGGTCGCCCGGTCGTGCATGGACATACCGCCGTCGACTATCCCGAAAACCATGGGTACCGCATCAACCTCGACGCGGGGGCAGGTTATTTCAAACCGTTACAAGCCGCCGTTTTCGAAGGTGAGAACACCCACGTGTTGTCCGACAGTGGCCGGGTTCCACTCCGCCCCGGAACCTAAATCCGATGGATCTAAACCCCGGTCCAATCTAGGACAACTTTCCCGGACAAGCCCGATTTCATTGCAGCAAAACCCGCCTCAAACTCATCTGCGCCAAAGCGGTGCGTGATGATCTTTGAAACGTCTAACCCATTTTCGAGCATGGCAATCATCTTGTACCATGTCTCGAAAATTTCGCGGCCATAGACCCCTTTGATGGTGATCGCCTTAAATACAATTCGGCTCCAATCAACAGGGGACTTGCCGGGTGGGATCCCCAGCATAGCGATACGGCCCCCCATGGTCATCGCGTCGACCATTTGATCCAGTGCCGCCTGATTGCCAGACATTTCCATCCCCACGTCAAAGCCCTGTTTCATCTTCAGCTTTGCGATCACATCTTTCAGATCTTCCTTGGTTACATCGACTGGTGTCACATCTGCGACCTGTGCTGCCAGTTCCAGACGCGCAGGGTTCACGTCCGTGATTGCAACATGGCGCGCACCGACATGACGTGCGACTGCTGCGGCCATAATACCGATGGGGCCTGCGCCCGTAATCAATACGTCCTCGCCTACCAGATCAAAGCTTAGCGCCGTGTGAACAGCGTTGCCAAGCGGATCAAGGATCGCGCCGATATCATCCGAAATTTCATCCGGCAGCGGCACTACGTTAAAGGCAGGTAGACGCAGATATTGAGCAAACGCACCCTGTTCGTTCACTCCTATTCCCCGCGTTGCCGGATCAAGGTGAAATTTTCCCGACCGCGACTGGCGAGAGGTTTTTCCGATCAAATGCCCCTCGCCTGAGCATCTTTGACCAATGTTCAGATCGGTAACGTTGCGCCCTAGTTCGACAATCTCTCCGGCAAATTCATGGCCCGTGATCAAAGGAACAGGCACTGTTTTCTGCGCCCACTCATCCCAGTTCCAAATGTGAATATCTGTCCCGCAAACGCCGGTCTTGTTGATCTTGATAAGGACATCATCGGGCCCGATTTCCGGAACAGGCGCACGGATCATCCACAAACCTTCCCGCGGTTCCGATTTGCACAACGCTTTCATTTGGTTGCTCATGACAGAACTCCACAGGCCTTGCCCGCTACCTCGAACGCGACAAGCGCGCGGTCCAGTTCATCTTTTGTCAAAGCGGCATTCATCTGCGTTCTGATCCGCGCTTGACCCCTTGGCACAACCGGAAAGAAGAACCCGCTGACATAGACGCCTTCCTCGAACAGTTTGGTCGCCATATCTTGCGCCAACTGCGCTTCGCCCAGCATCACGGGAATGATGGGATGTTCGCCGGGCAACAGATCAAAGCCCAGATTGGTCAAACCCTTGCGCCAGTAGGCGGCATTTTCAAATAGCCGCGCGCGCAGGTCATCGCCCTGCTCTACCAGTTCAAGCGCTCTGATACCTGCCATCACGATTGCGGGTGGCAAGGAGTTCGAGAAGAGATACGGCCTCGCGCGTTGGCGCAGCAGATCAACTACGGCCTGCGGCCCCGCGATATAGCCGCCAATTGCACCGCCAAGAGCTTTGCCAAGCGTACCCGTTAAAATATCCACGTCTACGCCGAAATGCGCCGGCGTACCCGCACCTTTCGGCCCCATGAAACCGGTCGAATGGCAGTCGTCTACCATCACCAGTGCTTCGTATTTTTCAGCCAGTCGGGTGATGTCTGGCAGATTGGCAAGATAGCCGTCCATGCTGAACACGCCATCCGTCGCGATCATGATGAAACGCGCGCCTTCTTCGCGTGCCAGTTTAAGCTGGCCCTCAAGGTCATTCATATCAGAGTTTGCGTAGCGGTATCGCTTGGCCTTGCACAGGCGGATGCCGTCAATGATCGACGCGTGGTTCAAACTGTCCGAGACAATTGCGTCTTCGGGCCCGAAAAGCGGCTCGAACAAGCCACCATTTGCATCAAAGCACGCAGCGAACAGGATCGAATCATCCTTGTTGAGGAACTTGGCCAACTTCTGCTCTAACTCGCGGTGAATATCTTGGGTGCCGCAGATAAACCGAACCGACGCCATGCCAAAACCTTTGGATCCCATGGCATCTTGGGCCGCTTTGATCAGGTCGGGATGATCGGCCAACCCCAGATAATTATTGGCGCACAGATTGATGACATGGTGCCCCCCGACATCGATGTTGCCTGACTGAGGAGACGTAATCATGCGCTCGCGTTTCATCATGCCTTCCGCCTCGATCTGCGCAAGCGTGGCCGTGAGGTGGTCTAAATAAGTCTGGGTCATGATGAGGCTCCTGTTATAGAGCTTCTATCATAGCGGATTATTCTCCGAAATAGGAGAAATCCTATATGGCGGATTTTTTCCCATATTATGGAAACTAAGCGTCTTGAACGACTAGAAATGCCCGAACGGGCCCGCCAATAGCTTTGATCGCATGAGGAACGTCTGCAGGATAACGTGCCGTATCGCCAGTTTGAATCGTAGTTTCAGTATCGCCGCTTTGCAAAATCACCGTACCTTCGATGATCGTTAGATGCTCGCGGGCCCCACGCGTATGGGGCTGGCTGTCCAAAACGCCCCCTTCGTCTATCAAAAGATCATAAACTTCATGCTTTCCGGCCTCTTCCGGCGGGGAAAGAATGCGGATGTGGCAACCAGAGCCGAGATTATGAATGGTTGGCACCTCGGCGGCGCGCAAGACTTCGATTTGTGCCTGAATTTGGCTGCTGTCCAGAAGCCCCGCAAAATCGACCTGCAAGGCCCGGGTCAGATTCCACAGCGTTGCAATTGTCGGGCTGCTTTCGCCCCGCTCAATTTGACTGACCATCGACCGGGACACCCCTGAAAGTTTGGCCACAGCATCAAGGCTGAGGCCCTGCCCCGTGCGGGCCGATTTCAGGCGCGAAGGCAGTTGGGTCAAAATGGCATCATGATTATCCGTCATAGTGGATAACTGCACACCGGGTCAGGACGGTGTCAATGGGCCTGATCGATTTCAGCAAGCACCGGGGGATTTGCACCCCCGGACCCCCGCAGAATATTTATAAGCCTAAGAAAACGGTTAGAAGAGCCAGTCGGCGATAGCAGCAAGGCCCATCGCACCAATTGCGCCCAGAATTGCGGCAAGGGCAATCCAACGTTTAAAGCCCTCTCGCGGTCGCTCGGAATCCTGCTGCTGCCGAATAAGCGCTGCTTCGACCAAGGCTGGCAGACGCGGGCCGAACCGGGCCAAGACACGCGCAGTATTGGTAAGGTCGCGCACGACAGCCTTAGGGCCGATAGATTTGGAGATATAATCGCTCACGATCGGGCTTGAGACTTGCCATATATTGATATGCGGATTGAGAGAGCGCGCCACACCTTCGACGACAACCATTGTCCGTTGCAGCAAGATCAGTTCGGTGCGGGTTTCCATGCCAAAGCGTTCTGTCACCTCGAACAGATAGGTGAGCAGCCGGGCCATCGAAATGCGGGTGGCGTCCATGCCAAAGATAGGTTCGCCGACAGCGCGCAGGGCGCGGGCAAATTCATCGACGTCTTTGTCGGCTGGGACATAGCCCGCTTCGAAATGCACTTCGGCGACGCGCTTGTAATCTTTGCGGATGAAACCGAACAAAATTTCAGCATAGACACGGCGGGTGTATTCATCGATGTGGCCCATAATTCCGAAATCGTAGGCGATGATATTGCCGTTTGGCGCAACCTTGAGGTTGCCCTGGTGCATATCGGCGTGGAAGTACCCGTCGCGCAAGGCGTGGCTCAAGAACAGTTGCAACACACGGTCGCCAAGTGCCACGCGGTCGTGGCCAGCGCCATCGATCGCCTCGTTATCGCCCATAGGTACGCCCTCGGCCCACTCCAGCGTCATGACGCGGCGGGCAGAAAATTCCCATTTGATCGCAGGAAGTTGAAACCCAGCGTCGTTCTTTGTGTTGGCGGCAAATTCAGACGCGGCTGAGGATTCGAGTCGCAAGTCGAGTTCACCGCGCACGACCCCATCAAAGTGTTCAATTACCTCCATCGGGTGCAGCCGGCGCGAACCGGGGGAGAAAATCTCGACCATGCGGGCAGCGAGGTAAAAGGCATCGATGTCCCTGCGAAACGCTTTTTCGATGCCCGGGCGCAACACCTTGACCGCGACGTCTTCGCCGGTTTCGGCCAATGTGGCGCGGTGAACCTGCGCAATCGAAGCCGCAGCGACGGGTTCACTAAACTCGGAGAATATCGCATCGACCGGCAAGCCGAGCTCTTTTTCGACCTCGGCTTTGGCTTGTTCAATCGGAAACGGCGGCAGTTTGTCTTGGAGCACGCGCAACTGAACGGCCAACTTATCGCCAACGACATCCGGGCGCGTCGACAGAACTTGGCCGAACTTGATGTAGGCGGGGCCAAGGGCGGTCAACGCACGGGTTGCTGGCGGCATCGAAGGATCACCAGCGTAGCCTAGAAACTTGAAAGGTTTACCAAGCGCCTTGGCGACAAAGCGTAGCGTGGGCGTGGCGTCAAAAGCATCCAGCACGACATTCATCGCGCCTGTACGTTCCAGCGTTGCACCGGTGCGGACAAGCCGCCAAATATTGTGAGGTCCGCGCATTTTAGATTTTCCAGCCAGAGTGTAGCGCCGCAACGCCCATCGTCAGGTTGCGGTATTTAGCTTGTTCAAAGCCAGCTGACTTGATCATGCCCAAGAATGTTTCCTGGTCAGGGAAGTTTCTAATAGATTCAACAAGATATTGATAGCTATCACGGTCATTGGCGATCAATTTTCCCATGCGGGGGATTACATTAAAGCTATA
>JAPKCR010000723.1 GCA_026421135.1 Sulfitobacter sp.
GTCCTGCAAGCACGACCATTGCGCCAGCCAGTGTCTGAGGGACTGCCAGTGATATGGCCCAGCGCTTCTTAAGCTGCCATTCCAAGACAAGCCGAAGGGCACCCCCCGCTACCCCTCACCCCAGACGAGTTTAGCCTAGGGTCATGGTACGCGCTTGCGTGCCATCGCGAACATTGGTGACTGTGCGGGCTGTAGCCCCATTTGCAGAAAGACCACCAAACGAGGCTGATCCAATGCGAGACAAACATTGCGCTAAAACTTCGGTATTCGGGCGCTGGCGGCCACCTATCATCCGATCAGCAACCATCACAGACAGCAGTAATTCTACACGTGTGAGGAACGCGATAATAAAAGGTGACGGTCAACATAACAAAACAACGTCTGTGCGGACGCCAAGCACGAGGCTCAGGCAGTTAAATTAAAATGAGCCAACGCTCACGAACGTCAAGCTGTGAAAGAACGATACGCATAACAAAAAGGTAAGGAGCAAATCTAATTTGACAATCAGTCGTGCCCGCCGCCAAAATTGACCTTGATCTGTCTCTCGGAAGCAACGACACTTCATTAAATAAGGTTGGTTCCCCATTGTGGCATATGCGTAAAGATCTTAATTCTAGAAATTTACTTGCTAAGCTTATTGTAGTGTGACGGACTACGAAAGAGAGGCCACAATGCTAAAAGAAATATTGTTAGTCTATGCCATAGCCGCATGCTTGACTGCCACGGCTGCTGACGCGAGGCAGATCACGGGGGCAGCTTATGTTCGTGATGCAGACACGGTTGTGGTTGCGGGAATTCCTGTTCGTTTGAACGGTATCGACGCGCCTGAGACATCAAACCGTTACGGTCGTGATGCAAAGGCTTTCATGGATCGGCTCCTGCGCGGTCAGACCGTCATCTGCGATCTGAACGGTGATAGAACCTACGACCGTTGGGTGGGCATTTGCTACATGGATGTCGATGGCCAGCTAGTCGACATTGGTGGCATCGTTATTTTAAATGGTCACGCATTAGATTGCAGAAGGTATTCGGGTGGACGTTATCGATCGCTTGAGCCTGCGGGTGCGCGGTCGCGCTTGCGCCAAGCGAATTATTGCTGAAGTATTTATTGAGGATTTACGCATGACTAGCCAAAACCATCGCTTGACGGCGGAAGAGTCAAAGGGGCTTCGAACAGCAAAAGAGCTCGAAGGTCACCTCATCTGGCTTGATACGTTCACCCCAGCTGCACTTGGCGTGTTGGCGATTGCTTCAGGTATCTACACTTATCTTGGTGTTTCCTCACTTCTTGAGGATACCGGTGCAATGAGCTTCTTTGCCGCAGTTGCCTACTCGGTCGCTGTATCCGTCGGTATCTTTGTTTTTTGGAGCTACATGTTGCGCTTACTACCAGCTATGCGCAACGCCGGTGGGCTAATCGGACTGACAGTCTCAATGATGGTTGGTTCGCTTGCGATAATCGCCATGTCGAGTTGGCTTAATGCCGCCGCTTTGGCGGGGTCTGCCGCAGTTGAGCAGCATCTTGAACACACAGTTCGCGATTATCAGAGCGCGCTCGAACAGGCCCATGACATTACGCTCTCAGCGCAGGCGCTGCGGCAGGAAGTGCGGCGATCGCGGGAAGCGTTTGAGGCGCTAGCCGAGCAAGAACGCTCTGGAGAGCTATCCGGTACCGCTGGAGAAGGTGCCGTGTATCGCGTTTTGCGTCAAAAAACAGAAGAATTACAGAGCCTTGAAGCTCAGATCGCTGAGCAGCAGCCCTTAATTGAGGCGGCTTACGAGCAGGGTAACGCAAACCTTGGACGCATGCGTGGACTGACTGTCGCACCTGGCCCTGTTGAGCAGCGCTCTGTCGCATTTTCAGAGGAGAGCGTCCGGCTTGCTGGTGTCATCTCTAATCTCAATCAGTATTCTGTGGCTTTGTTAGTCGCTCGTGCTGCGGCTGACCTGCCGGCCTCGGTTGTGTTGCCCGAACTGGATGGACGCACTTCTTCCATTCGTGATGCACAGGGCTCAACAATTATTTCAGTTCTTGATGCCCT
>JAPKCR010000093.1 GCA_026421135.1 Sulfitobacter sp.
ACTCAAGGACCGCTTGAGGTGACTATAAATGCGGATGGTCAGACGCAGGTTCGCGATCTGTTCGAAGTAGCCTCGCCGATCATAGGAACAGCCATGCGGTCACCCGTCGCCGAGGGCGATATCGTGCGCAAAGGCGAGACTGTAGTCGCAATCGTCAGACCGTCCTCAGCAGGGCTGCTGGATGCGCGGGCGCAGCTTCAGGCAGAAGCTGCCCTGCAAGAAGCCACTGCCGCGCGGCATGTTGCACAGGCTGACCTGAAGCAGGCTAAGGAAACGCAGCGCTTTGCGCAGGCGCAATTTGAAAGGACGCAAGCACTGGTGACACGCGGCGTCGCCTCCGTCACGCGGCTGGAAGACGCCACCCAAAACCTAGCTATTGCGAATGCCATGATTGAGGCCGCTCAGGCCCGGATCGAGATGGCGAATGGCACGATTGAACGGGCGCGCGCCAGTCTGCTGCCACCTGGCAACAGAAACGCCACCCCGGACAGTTGCTGTGTTGAATTGACTGCGCCTGCAGACGGAGTAGTCCTTTCGGTTGCTGCTATCAGCGAACGGCCGGTGTCAATTGGGACACCCTTGGTTGGCATCGGCGATCCGGGACAACTCGAACTGGTTGCCGACATACTCTCCAATGATGCCGTGCGCCTAAAACCCGGTGCCTTGGCCTATGTCGAACGTTGGGGCGGCGACGAGGTGTTGGAAGCAAGGCTTGACCGGATCGACCCCAAAGCGCGGACGAAGATCTCGGCACTTGGTATAGAAGAGCAGCGGGTAGATGCGTATTTCGATCTGGTCAGCGCCCCGGACAACCGACCTGAGCTTGGGGATGGCTTTGCGGTCTTTTTGCGGATTGTTGAATGGCGCGCTGACGATGTATTGCAGATACCCTTAAGCGCCGCGTTCAGAGACGGGACTGGCTGGGCTGTGTTTGTGGCCTTGGATGGGATCGCCGAAAAGCGGGCGGTAACTCTGGGCCGTCGGAACGACCGGATGGTCGAGGTGATCGATGGATTAGAACTCTCGGAAAGAGTTGTCACCCACCCGAGCGACGCGATTGCTGCTGGCGTGGCATTGGTGGAAAGGTCGCAGCTATGACTACAGGCCAAGATACCCCCCGCAACCTTGATGCCTATTGGCACGCGGCGCTCGGGCAGTTTACCGGCGGATTGTCCCCTGCTGCATTAACCACAGCATATGTGGATTGGTGGATGCACATGATGGGGTCACCTGAAAAGCGTTTTCAGCTGGCTAAACAGGCAGTGAGGAATAGGGCCGCACTGGATAAAGAACCTGACCCCAGATTTGCTGATCCGGCATGGGATCGTTTCCCCTTTAACGTCTATGCACAGCAGTTTCTGGCAACGCAGAACTGGTGGGACGATGCAACGACGAATGTGCCCGGCCTCGAACCCAAACATGAAAATATAGTCAATTTCGCAGCGCGGCAGTGGCTTGATATGATGTCGCCTTCAAATTTTGCCTCAACAAATCCGCAGGTGCAAATTCGCACACGGGACGAAGGCGGGCAGAATCTGGTGCGGGGTGCACGCTATTGGATAGAAGACTTCAATCGATTGCTGACCGGACAGCCGCGCACAACGAGTGAGTATCGCGTCGGTCGGGAACTTGCGACGACACCCGGCGATGTCATTTTACGCAACAGGTTGATTGAGCTGATCCGGTATCGGCCGACAACTTCCAAAGTACATCCGGAACCGATCCTAATCGTGCCAGCGTGGATCATGAAGTACTATGTTCTTGATCTTACCGCGCAGCAATCATTGGTGGCTTACCTGCGCGATCAGGGTTTTGAAGTCTTCATCATATCATGGAAAAACCCTGATAAGGATGACGCGGAACTGTCGATGCAAGATTACGTCGACCTAGGGGTTCGAGCTGCTATAACTAGGATCAAAGAACTAGGGCATGACCGCCTTCATGCAACGGGCTATTGCTTGGGCGGTACGCTGTTGGCCATCGGGGCGGCAGCACTGGCAAGGGATCGGGATGACACTCTTGCCAGTATAAGCTTGCTGGCGTCTCAAGTGGACTTTTCAGAACCTGGCGAACTGGGGTTGTTTATCAATGAAAGTCAGGTGACATTTCTGGAGGATATTATGGCAACACGCGGGTACCTCAAGGCGGACAAAATGTCGGGAGCCTTCCAACTGCTTCGCTCAAATGATCTGATCTGGAGCCGGGTTATTCGCCATTATCTGCTGGGTGAACGCACACATTCCAACCCGCTTTTGGCATGGAATGCCGACGCCACACGCATGCCTGCGCGGATGCATTCGGAATACTTGCGGCACTTGTTTTTGAAGAACGAGCTGGCGAAGGGGCAATTCAAAGTGGATGGAGCCACCATCGCGTTGACCGATATCCGCGCAAAGATATACTGCGTAGCCACCGAAACCGATCACGTATCGCCGTGGCGTTCTGTTTACCGGTTGTTGCTGCTGACAGACACTGATGTGACATTTGTTTTGACAAACGGCGGGCATAACGGGGGCATCTTATCAGAGCCCGGCCATACGGGGCGGCATTTTCGCTGCACGCAAAAGGCAGAGGGGGATGGGCATATTGCCGCCGCGGACTGGTTCGAGGGTCAGCAACCCCGCGACGGTTCATGGTGGCCACACTGGGTGAGTTGGCTGAAAAAGCGCAGCACCCCGGCAAAACAACCACCTGCTTCGAAGTTCGAAATATTGGATGCCGCTCCCGGTCGATACGTAATGGGCTAGAGCCGCGCACAACATCGAGCCATAAGCTCAAACTGAAGTTAATAATGCTTAATCGATCGGCAGTTCGCCTAACCAAAGCCAGACGTCAGATCATCACAGAAAAGGCAAATTAGTGACGAACAGTGCGCGACAGACAGGCTTAACTGCGCAAGAAATCCTAGCAGCGCGAAAAATTCATGGCTGGAATGAACTGCCCACAGTGGCACCGGCAGGACCAATTCGTGTTTGGCTTCGCCAATTTTCTAGCTTCCTTGTGCTGATCCTGATTGCCGCTGCAGTCGTCGCTCTGGCCCTGGGCGAAAGGATAGATGCGATCACCATCGGCCTTGTAGTCATGTTGAACGCAGCTTTGGGATTTATTCAGGAATGGAAGGCCGAAACCGCGCTTGCGTCCCTGCGAAAAATGCTGTCACCGCAGGCAATGGTCCTGCGCGAAGGACAGGAACAGATAATACCTGCCCGGGAAACTGTGCCCGGCGATATCCTTGTCCTCACACCGGGTGCCAAGGTTGCGGCGGACGCGACCGTGATTCAGGCAGCAGAACTACAGGTCGATGAGAGCGTACTGACGGGAGAATCTGTTTCCGTCTCTAAAGGTTTAGCCGAAGGCGAGCAGGAAGTGTTCGCCGGTACATCCGTCATTGCGGGGCGGGCCGAAGCAAAGGTTACCGCCACCGGGGCGAACACCGAATTTGGCAAGATAGCACATCTGACAGGATCGGTTGGGCGAAAAACAACGAATTTGCAGAACAAACTAGGCCAACTGGCCCGACAACTTGGCATCGCTGCACTTCTCGTGGCAGCGGGCGTTACAGTGCTTGGCCTATTGCTCGGGCGGGATATGAACGAGATGGTGATGACAGGGCTGTCGTTGTCTGTCGCCATGGTGCCCGAGGGTTTGCCCGCCGTCGTGACAATTACATTGGCGCTTGGGGCCGCAGCGATGGTGCGCCAAAACGCATTGGCGCGCCGTTTGCAGGCCGTTGAAACGCTGGGGGCGGCGTCAGTTATTTGCACGGACAAGACCGGCACGCTTACTGAAAACAAGATGACTGCAACACAGGTCTGGACGATGGACCGCACGTATCATGTTACTGGAACGGGCTATGATCCCGCAGGCCATATCGAACTCGATGGCGCACGCATTCGCGCAGCAGACGATTCAGTTCTGGCAGCGCTTTTGCAAGTCGGACTTTATTGTAGCCATGCACGCCTGACGAGCGACGGCACCGATTGGAAGATGGTCGGCACCCCAACCGAGGGGGCGTTGATAGCCCTTGGCTACAAGGGTTGGTGCGACCTGCCGAATGAACGTGGATTGCTGGCAGAAATTCCCTTTAGCAGCGCCCGCAAGCGGATGTCTGTTCTGTATCAGTCTGGAACCGAAGTATCGGTATTGACCAAGGGCGCACCGGAGCAGGTATTAGAAGTTTGCACTCAGATCATGACGCAAGATGGTGTGCGTGCTCTATTACCCGAAGATCATGATGCCATTTTACAAGCTTTCAGTGATCTGGCGGAAAGGGGTTTGCGCGTAATCGGCCTTGCCCGACGCCCGGTCGCTGACCAAAAGATCACCGAAAAAGAGCTGACCTTCCTAGGTTTGGTCGGGCTGATTGACCCCCCTAGACCCGAGGTCCGGGACGCAATCGAGCTTGCCCGCGCGGCCGGTATCAAAGTTATTATGATCACCGGCGACAGCCCGATCACGGCTGGTGCGATCGCCGTCCAGCTATCGTTAACTGCGACGCAGCACATGATCGGTACCGACCTAGATTATCTGGATGATACCGCTCTATCTGAGCTCTTGCAGGGCGAAGTTTTGTTTGCCCGCACCAAGCCGGAGCAAAAAATGCGCATTGTATCTGCCCTGCAGAAGCAGGGGCAGATCGTTGCAATGACGGGTGACGGGGTCAACGACGCCCCTGCCCTAAAGCAAGCTGACATTGGCGTGTCGATGGGCGTCCGGGGAACAGATGTGGCGCGAGATGCCTCTGATCTAGTATTGTTGGACGATAATTTCGCGACCATCGTACGCGCCATCGGAGAAGGGCGCCGCCAGTTCGCCAACGTTCAGAAATTCGTGCGCTATCTGCTGTCATCAAACGCCGGCGAGGTCATCGCCTTGGTGGTCAATATTGCGATTGGCGGTCCGCTTGTATTCCTTGCCACACAAATCCTTTGGATGAACCTGGTCACTGATGGCGTGACTGCGGTGGCGCTTGGGTTGGAGAAATCGGAACCGGATCAAATGCGCCAACCACCCCGTCGTAAGGACACGCGCATACTTGGCAGGAGCGGCATCGTGACAATTTTCGTGCTGGGAACCTATACGGGGCTATCTAGCCTTTGGATATTCTTTCATTTGATAGATCTTGGGGTCGATTTGGCGCGGACGACGGGATTCACGGCCATGGTCATGTTTGAAAAGCTTAGCGTAGTCGCTTTCCGCTCCCTACGGCTTCCAAGCTGGAAAATCGGGTGGTTGAGCAATCCGTTTCTTTTGTTGGCACTTGGCGTGACTTTGTGTGCCCAGTTGCTGGCTGTTTACTGGCCGCCGCTCCAGATACTTTTGCACACGGTGCCTATCGGGGTTGACGAGTGGACCTTGATCGGAATTTTCGCCCTGCCCATTCTTGTAGTGCCCGAGGTGCTCAAGGCATTAGGAAACAGGGCTCATCGTACATAGAAATACGAGGCAAGGCTTGCTAGAAACGTGAGCAATACCAGAATTGAATCTAGCCCCAATTCCCCAATCCGTGGCTTGCGTCGGACGATCAAGCCGATCAAATAAATCGCTGTCACCGTCAGTCCAAACCCCAATGCAAGGCTGACAATGCGCGAGGCGTCTTGCAGAATTGGACCCGCGCGAAATAAGATGTCGGCAGGAAACACCAGTACCAACATGATCAGATTGCTACCAAAAATGTTCGAGATGGCCAAAGTATAGGCCCCAATGCGCACCGCTGCGATGCTTGTGCTTAGCTCAGGAAGTGATGTCGCCGCAGCCAGTATTGTGACGCCAATAAACCCTGTGCCCAGGCCTGATTGACTGGCAATGCGTTCGGCAAACAAGACCAGCAGCAAACCAAATATCAGGATTACCAAACAAGAAGCAGCGGCCTGCCAGATCAGGCTTTTGTTCGCTGTCTGCGCCAAACCGGTCGGTGCCGGAAAGGCAAGCGGGTCAGGGTCGGGCAAATCAATGGGTACCCAGTCACTGCTGTCGTCATAGTGGCGCAATAACCAGATCGCCCCGACATAAATCACAGCAATGGCGACACTGCCAAGACCCACACCCGAAATGACAATCGTTTTGCCCAGATTGGTAATGACTAACGTTACAGACAGCAGCAAAACCAGTAATGTTGCCTCGAGCGCATGATTTGCCTTGCGCGGGTAGTTTGTAATCGGGCCGCGCGCCCAAAAATCTGCCATCGCCAAAATCGCCGTCTGAAGCGCGATCCCTCCAAAAAGGTTATTCAACACCAGATCTCGCGATTGTTGCGCAGCAGCGGCGAGAGTTGTTGCAACCTCGGGCAACGACGTTGCTAATGACAACAATAACAACCCGACCAAAGATTTGGCCAGTTTGAATCGATCCGACAGAGCATCCGCAAGATACGCCAGTCGTGCGCCAGCGATCCACACACAGCCAGCACTCAGAGTGAAAAATATCAGGCTTTGGATCAACGTTGTTACAGGGATATTCATCACTGCGATCTAGCAAATTATCCGCGCCCCACCTTGATTTTGCTCAATCATAGAATGTCTTGAGTTTAAGATGGTACAAATCTGGCACAAGACCACAGGACCAACCCAAGAATAACCACTCATCATTTTGCGGGTCAGCAAGATAGCAAGCAGTGTCGAAAAAAACGCGAAGAGGATAGGCGAATTGCTTGCCGGCAAATGCAGGCTTCAACGCGAAGCTCCGCGAGTTAGGCGAGCGGCTAGTGGGGCTCTCACTTCCTGTTTTTGCAACGTTGGTTCCCCATTTTCCGATTTGCACCGCGAAAGGCGACTGGTCGTTTGTCAGTTGATGGCTATCGCGTGCCCGGGCCCCAATTTGAGCGATATCAATGCATGCCAGCCCCCTCACGATAAGCTTCGAAGAAATGCGGAGCTCAACATGTTTTCAAATGCCGTGAAACTTCTTTCTCTCAATGGTTTCGATATCAAGATCGATCCCAGCTGGATTATCATTGCTTCGTTGGTGACCTGGAGCCTGTCGCAGAAATATTTTCCCAGCGTTTTAGCCGACGCATCCAGTGCAACCTATTGGGCAATGGGGCTGCTTGGCATGCTCGGGTTCTTTGGGTCATTATTGCTGCATGAACTGGGGCATTCAATTGTGGCGCGGTATCTGGGTGTTCCCATCAAAAGCATCACATTGTTTATCTTCGGCGGAATGGCTGAACTAGGGAAAGAGCCATCATCGGCACGGGATGAATTTTGGATTGCACTGGCAGGTCCAGTCACGTCGCTTGCTTTGGCGCTTGGGTTTTGGACTATCGCACAAGGGACGTGGTTGACCTCCGGCTCTGAACCACTTTTCGAAGTGGCATCCTATCTGGCGCTGGTCAATCTGGTTCTCGCACTTTTTAATATGCTGCCTGCGTTTCCGATGGATGGTGGGCGTGTGTTGCGTGCGTATCTTTGGCACAGACATGGGGACGTCCTTGCC
>JAPKCR010000094.1 GCA_026421135.1 Sulfitobacter sp.
GGGCCGGTAATTCTGATCGCTCCCATTTGCATAGTATATTTGTTGGGACGTACGATCTATTGGAGAGCGTACATTGCAGATCCGTCTAGTCGAGGTCTTGGATTTGCTCTCTCGATGCTACCAATTGCAGCGCTGTTGGTGTTGGCTTGCCTTGGTTCATTCTTATCGCTGGTTGGGATTAGCCCAATATAAGAATCTCAAAAATGACCGTTTGTTGAAGGGCCTTCTTGAATGCCGACACTGGTGCATTTGCAGCGAAAAAAACTCTGGCCGCAAACTAGATCTTTATGCAGTCCGAGGCGAATGCCCGCTTCGAGTTCAGCGAGTCAGAATTCCGCAACGCAGCCAATTTCTGAATCTGGTGAGGATCACGGTGTCGATTTCGATCAAGTTGTCATGGTTATTGTCTTAGACATTTGATTTTGACCGGCTCGTTTCTTCTTTCACCGAACTACCGAATTAATCGCTGTTTCCGCGCTCGATCGCTCTAAATACGCCATCTGCACGTCGCAAATAGGCAATCCGGATCGGAAAAACCGCGCAAGGCTGCTTGCGATAGGGGAGCGTCGTCATGAACCAGCACCACCGAGATACGCGCAAAATCGATCCGACGCGCGGAGCGACCCTTGGTGATGGCTCTCCTAATGACCAAAATCGGATTGAGATCGGGCCGACCCAGCTTGCTATGCGCGAATGGGAGGCTGCAAACATCACTCTCCCCAATCTGGCCGATATGCGCAGCTACCGACACAGGCGGCTTACCCAACACATCGTCGATCGCGGCTATGCTGGGCTGCTGATGTTCGACCCGCTCAACATCCGTTACGCCACTGACAGCACCAACATGCAACTTTGGAACACCCACAACCCTTTTCGCGCGGTACTGCTTTGCGCAGACGGCTATATGGTGATCTGGGATTACAAAAACGCACCCTTCCTCAGCGGGTTCAATCCTCTCGTGAGCGAGGTGCGCGGCGGGGCCTCAATGTTTTACTTTGCAACAGGTGACAGAACCGCCGCAAAGGCGGATGTCTTCGCCAACGAAGTGCGCGAAGTGCTAGAGGAACACTCAGGCAAGAACAAACGCCTCGCCGTAGACAAAATCATGCTGCACGGGGCACACGCTTTGCAGGCCCAAGGGTTCGAGATTCAAGACGGCGAAGAAGTCACTGAGAAATCACGCTCGGTCAAATCTATCGACGAAATTCATGCCATGCGCTGCGCAAACCACGCCTGTGAAACCTCTGTCAAAGCGATGGAAGACTTCGCACGCGCGAACGTCGGCGACGGCAAAACCTGCGAAGATGACATCTGGGCGGTCATGCACGCAGAAAACATCAAACGTGGCGGCGAATGGATCGAAACGCGGCTTCTGTCATCTGGGCCGCGCACTAACCCGTGGTTTCAGGAATGCGGCCCTCGGATTTGCCAGCAGAACGAGATCATATCCTTCGACACAGACCTTATCGGCAGCTATGGCATTTGCATCGATATCTCGCGGTCTTGGTGGATAGGCGACCAAAAACCGCCCGCTGAAATGATCTATGCGATGCAACACGCGCTCGAACACATCACGACCAACATGGAAATGTTGCGCCCAGGGGTGACAATCCCTGAACTGACGGCCAACTGCCACAGACTAGACGATCAATTCCAGGCGCAAAAATATGGGTGTCTAATGCACGGTGTGGGTCTGTGCGATGAGTGGCCAATGGTCGCCTATCCTGACAAGGCAGTAGCGGGGGCTTTTGACTACCCGCTCGAAGCGGGTATGGTGCTGTGCGTCGAAGCGGCAGTGGGCGCAGTTGGTGGAGATTTCACCATCAAACTTGAAGACCAAGTTCTCATTACAGAAGACGGCTACGAGAACCTAACACGTTACCCGTTTGATCAGGCTTTGATGGGGGGCTGAACCGCCGAAAGCTGTCATCTCCCTCTTTTCAGACAGCGCCCAGATGTTTCTTTTACGTCGCAATATTATGGTCTTGAACCATATTGCCTATACGATCATTAGTTCTGCTCAGGTGCCTCAAGCGTACCGAAGTCGCCTGACATTAGTTCTTCCATAAAGAGACTGATAAATTGAACGCGATTGTGGGTGTCAGATTTTGAGTAGATGCTGGTGGTTTGCGCCCGCACGGTGCCGGATGCTGTGCTCCTGACTTGTGCGATCTCGTCATTGTCCAACCCTTTGAGGACCATCATTGCAATATCCTGCTCTGCTTCCGTAAGGTTCCATTCCTTGAAAAACCGGTGCATGACTTCAGCGATCTGGCCTTGCGCAATTTTCAAACCAGCGTCCATATCACTCATTCGTGCAAGCACGCGGCGCAACTCTACCATCATGAACACAACCCCACCGACGAGGGCGACTGCAGCAAGGCTTTCGAGCGCCAGATGCAGATCATCAAGATGCTCGCCCTGGCTGAGATCGGTGATCACATCCCCAATGAAGAACAGCGCGCAGAGGCCTTGCAGAATGATAATTCCAGCAAGCACCGTTGCACGCCGTTCCTTAGCTTTTGCATGCCGCCTAGGTTGCTTCATTTCACTTCCGTTTCTTGTGGTATTCGCTTGCGACCGACTACCATAGCGCGGACCAGATTCACACCGGAGCGCCACGTGTCAAAGGCGACCCCGGCAACATGCAGCGCAACCGAAATAACGAGCCAGTTGAAAATCAATTCGTGCATATCCTCTACCCAGCCGAGTCCGAAAAACCGGATGGTTGTCATCATATAACCCGTCATTCCTAGGGCAATCACGGCCAGCCAAAGGTTGTAGACCATCAACGCACCGAGCGGATTATGGGACAGATGAACGGTTCTGTCGCCACTGAGAACAGTGCGAGCATAGCGGATCGCGCGCGGTACGCTAGGAGGGAAGGCCGAAAATCGGGCGTGTCTGGGGCCGATGATTGCCCAAATCATGCGCAAACCAACCAGCCCCAAAGCAGCATACCCAACCCATTCGTGGAGCTTGCTTTCACCGTCAATAATCGCGCCATTGAGAAGGATCATCAGCGCAAGTGACCAGTGGATGAGGCGGACAAGCGGGTCCCACACGGCCACATCACGGGCGCTTACGCGCCCGCTTGCTGGATCAAAAATTACCGCCATGGTCAGTTCTTCACGTCAAGTTTGGTAACTTTACCGGTCTCAGGGTTTACATAGACTTCGCCCATCTTTCCGTCCTTGACGAAATATACTTCGATCTTGCTATCTTCCATCTCGGCCTTGCGCACTTCATAGCCCATTTCGGTCAGTTTCGCCTGAACCTGTTCGATCGTGGTGCCAAGCACCGTGTCCGAGCTAAGGTCTTCTGCAAGTGCAGGACTGGCCAGAGCCAGCAGTGTGATAAGTGCAAGTTTACGCATTTCTTCCTCGATTCAGTTTGGATTAAGTCAGCAACTTTTGTTGCCGCTGTTCATCCAACTGAGCTTTGAAACACGATGCCGCCATAGTCAGACGGCTTAAGCACCCATGAATAAGCACGCGCTTATGGCGAGGAACCGCCATTCTGGACGAGCCAAACCATTTGCGTCGGGAAAAACTACATCATTGTACGATAGCAATCTGCAAAGTTAGGGCCTTCACCTTTTCCTATGCGTTCACGCTGCATTTTCGCAATCCGAAGCAGCCGCTCGATACGGGTTCCGCATGAAACTGACATCATCCGTCCGATGTGCGGAAAGAACCTCTACTAAAGCCTAGGAGCCAGTTAACCGCTTTCTGAGTTGGGAAAGGACCTCAGGATGCGGAGTGCCGTCGGCATTGAAATGCGGAGGTTTCAGGTGCTGCTCGATGCAACCGCGATGAGCGTATGTGGTGGAGCGGAACCAAACGATGTCGTCATCGTCGCTTTCGACAACCAACATTATTCCCTCTGGCTCGACTACGTCATCGCCACAAAACTCGCACGACAGACCGATGCTACCAACGGTAGAGTCGTCCGTTTCAAGGATACCATTGACGGGCACCAAATAGGTTTTGCTCAAATCAAGGCGTGCCATTAGATCGTCTAGAACCCTAGTCCAGTCATCGTCTTCGGATTCTGCCCAAAGTTCCGCCAGTTCCGAGTTTGAACGAACATGCTCAACAGCCTTTGATGCAGATGCAACCAGTGCGCTGCTCGGCGATTCATACGACTTCAAGATGCCAGGGAATTCATCTGGTAGATCTGTGGAAGCTCTGCCAAGCAGAGCGGCAATTATGTCGGCAGCAGCAATCGCCTCGCTCGCCAAATCGCTGTCTATCCAGTTGGTTTTTGGACCCAAACCTCAATCGCGCTGGCCAAATCAGGCGTCCCATTTAATCTGAATGCGAAATCTAGCGCGCTGTCATTGCCAAAACTTCCTGCACTCCAAGTTCCCACGACATGCCTCCAGTCAATTGCAATTGAGACATTGCACTCAAAGCCCTCAAATTGAAAGTGGATCGAAGTGAACTCAAGCTGGACCTGCGGGCGAACAGAAGCTCACTTGCTTTGAAACCGTCCTCTGGCCGCTGCGACCGAGAACCGCCAGCCCAGAGGCGGTCATTGGGCCGTACCTTTGGGACGAAAAGAAACGGCCCCTCAATATGCCGAGCCTGATGGGCTGGGCTTTTGAAGTAGGATTATGATGTAAATCAAGGATCATTTCTTACCCACGTGTTCAGGTGTTCGAGGAGTAAGAATATATGAACATTTTCAGTTGGATCAACGATCAGCTTCTTCGGATGCAGTGGCTTTCGGAGTTGGTCTCAGCGGGAATTTCAGCCGTTGGCCTTGATCCGGCTTCTCGTGTCGGCGGATCAATTCACTTCTTCGTCTATGACGTTATCAAGATTTTCATCCTGCTTTCGGTTTTGATCTTCCTAATCTCTCTAGTGCAGAGCTATTTCCCGCCCGAACGGACGCGCCGGATTCTCGGTGGGCGGTCTGGTATTTGGGCCAATACGCTTGCAGCACTGTTGGGCACTATCACGCCTTTTTGCTCATGCTCATCGATACCGCTTTTTATTGGGTTTACGGCTGCACGGTTGCCACTGGCGATT
The DNA here is from genome assembly GCA_026421135.1 of Sulfitobacter sp. GTDB lineage: Bacteria > Pseudomonadota > Alphaproteobacteria > Rhodobacterales > Rhodobacteraceae > Sulfitobacter. Next base: position 5,037 of record JAPKCR010000094.1, read on the forward strand.
ACGTTTTCGTTTCTGATCTCTTCCCCGCTGGTGGACTTGGCCTCAGTGATCTTGCTGGCTTCGTTTTTCACCTGGTCCATTGCATTGGCCTATGTATTCGTCGGTCTTGTGGTCGCGGTCGTCGGCGGGACGCTGATAGGGCGTGCGGGAATGGAGGATCAGGTGGCCGATTTTGTGCGAAATGCACCTGTGCACGACAATGACTACAACATGACCAAGGCTGAACGCATTCGGTATGCCCGCGATCAACTCTCAGAGATTATTCACAGGGTATGGCTCTATGTTTTGATAGGCGTGGGAATTGGCGCGGCTATTCACAACTGGGTTCCAGAAACCATCATCAGTACACTTTTGGGGCAAGATAAGTGGTGGTCGGTGCCCGCCGCAACAATGATCGGCGTGCCAATGTATGCGGATATCTTCGGAACGCTGCCAATTGCCGAAGCGTTGATCGGGAAAGGTGTCGGGTTGGGTACCGTATTGGCCTTCATGATGGCTGTGACTGCCCTTTCATTGCCATCGATCATCATGCTCAAGCGCGTGGTGAAGCTGCCGCTTTTGGTTCTTTTCCTGACGGTTGTGACAGGTGGGATCCTCGGGATCGGCTTTCTCTTTAATGCAATAACAGATTGGTTCATCTGAAAGGAGAACATAATGATCATCAAAATTCTCGGTTCGGGCTGCAAGAAATGCTTGGCACTTGGCAAAAATGCAAAATCTGCGGCCGAGGCGGCTGGAGACGAGGTGGAAATCATCAAAGTAACGGATTTCGCAGAGATTGCGGGTTATGGCGTGATGTCCACACCTGGTCTAGTCATCAACGAAAAGCTGGTTTCTGCGGGCAAGGTGTTGAGCGTCGATGAAATTCGCGCGTTGTTTTGATCCTATTTCATTTGCTGTTTGTTCAGAAGATTAACAGTCCACAAATACGGTAATTCGCTTTAGCGCGCAGACCTATTAAATCGAACTTTTTGGCCGCCTTGATTGCAAGATGCACGAACGATGGAAGTGCGGGGTGCGTTCTAAGGACCGCCGTAACACATCAGTACTTATAAAGGTTGGATGATCGCGCTATTCTAGTTGGTCGCTGCCCGGCAGGACAGAGCAAAGGTAGACGCAAGTATAGAGACTTGAAGCCCGCGTTGCATCGCCCCATCGATACCGCAGGAAGAAACCGGATATTTACTCAGATGCATTGGGGTCAGCTTTCGCAGGCATTATCAAAAACAATCTTTTTCGACGATCTTGAGAACCTTGTCGACACGAGAGGCGGGAGATGCCTGCCATGAAAAATGTCCAGCTGGCCCATGGTGTTAGGTATCAATCTTCCCTTGACCTACGTACTGTCGTCTTAGCTCCTACAAAGTTACTCGGGCTCCAACGGCAAAAAGCTCAGAGAGCACCCCGCTTTGATTGATCTCAAATAGAGAAAGGTCAGGTGGGGCCTCTTCTCCAAACCTAATATCGTCGTCTTGTGGTTTTTCGCAGTGCTCAAACGTTGCGCCGGTTATGGATAGCTTCGCAGCCAGCCCAATCAGTTCGCCGATAGCAACGGCCACGAAGACAAATAGTGCGCCTGCCTCGTTGGCTGCCAATTCCGCCAGAGAACAAATGTTGTTGCACCTAAGCGATAAAGTTTTTTCGTGCCGGTCACCTTTGACCTGAACTGCGTGAAAAAAACCAGCTGTAGTGGCGGGTATTGTGGCAATGCAATCTTTGTTACACGCAGCCGAGACTCTGCTCCCACTCGGGCCTATTTTATAGGCAACGCAGGATTTGCGATCGTGAACCATTTTGGCAAGACCATGTTATAGCGTTCAATGTGCCCCCTGAAACGTTAGGCTCAAACTTTTGACTGACCAATTTAATCACCGACTTTTCATTGCGACAATCGCGGCCAAAGGGATGCTTGGTATACTGCAACTCTTTGCTGCCATTGTGGTGTATTTAGGGGCGTTACAGTACTTACCAAGCTTTGCGCAGTGGCTTGTTCTGAATGAGCTTGCTGAAGACCCCAACGATTACATTGCCCTGAAAATACTTCAGCTTGCTGGCACTGCGCCTGCAACCGGGACAACGTTCTACACGACTTATTTTGCGGCGCATGGGCTTTTACATATCGCAGTGGCCGCAGCACTGCTGAGTGGCGCAAGCTGGGCCAATCACATAGCGGTTGTCGTGCTAGCGCTCTTCGTCATCTACCAGGTATTTGAATGGATATCTGTCGGCGGTATCATGTTGATAGTGCTGACTGTCATTGACTTGGCAGTCATCTATCTGACTGTACGAGAACATCGACACACGCGTAGAAAAATATCAAATAGTTCATGAATTATGCCTGCCAAATTTACTGCGCAATATTAAAAAATAGCGATCACATCCCGGAAA
>JAPKCR010000724.1 GCA_026421135.1 Sulfitobacter sp.
GTGATAGCATCAGGTCTTTCGCGGTCGACTGACATTGGTATCATTAACGACAGGGTGTTTTTAAACAACGCCAGCATCGGTGCTTATGCCGCAATCCTTCAGACACGCGAAGGGGTATACGAGCGGTGGGGCCGTAGTCGAATTGCAGCCTATTGGTCCGTTGCCAAGGCGTTGGCAAGGTTTCGGTCGCCACTAAGGCTAACCATTACAGTGGACGGCAAATCATTCAAGCACCGCACCTCCCTAGTTTTCGCGATCACTAACGCGTTTCAGTTAAAGGAAATGGGCCTTAGCGGCGAGGAATGTATTGCCAAAGGCGGAATGGTTTTGCTGATCGCGCCCGACACAAATAGGTGGAAACTTTTCAAACACGCCGCGTCTTTGGCGTTGGGAATTGCAAAGCGTGAAACAGATTACGAAATGCGTTGCGGTAACGAGATTGACCTTGAAATGCAAAACAGGTCCCGGCCCGTCGCTTGCGACGGAGAGCTGGAGCGGATGGAGGGTCCATTTAGGTTGAGGATGCAACGGGATGTGCTGACTTTGCTGGTGCCTACGGGTTCCAAGGCGGCAGTTAGATGAGCCGAATTATCCATCTCTCCGACCTTCATTTTGGTAAGGATCGTCCAGACCTCCTTGGCCCGCTAGAAGACAGTGTGAACGGTCTGAACGCAGAGCTGGTGGTGATATCTGGCGATTTGACGCAACGCGCACGCAATCACCAATTCGCAGCGGCGCGGGATTTCATAGAAAAAATCAATGCTCCGGTTCTGACTGTGCCGGGCAACCATGATATATTACTTCACCGGCCTCTGACCAGGTTCTTTGCGCCGTGGCGGCGATACAGAAAATGGATCAACACAGATCTAACACCAGAGTTCGAAACCGATACTATGATCGTCATCGGGCTCAATTCGGTTGATAGGTTCGCATGGCAGGCGGGTCGCGTTTCGGCACGGCGTTTGCACCACGCCTGCACTGCGATGGAAAACGCGCCCAGTCACAAGGCGCGCGTTATTGTCATGCATCACCCGCTTCAACATCCAGAGGGTTCTCACAAAACTCCCGCGCGAGGATCTGAAAAGGCACTGGGTCAATTGTTATCCAGCGGTGTCGAAATTATTATGTCCGGCCACCTGCATATCTGGCACGCTGAGAATTTTGAAGTGACGTCGGGCAAACATAGCGCTGTTCAGCTGCACGCAGGCACCAGCCTGTCGACCCGCGTCCGTGGAGAGCCAAATGACTTCAACGTAGTCGACATTTCGCCTGAATTTTTCGATGTGCAAAGGCTCAGCTTTGACGAGGACAAGCAACAGTTTGAAACGACAGAAGCCCGACAATTCAGCCGGGCTTCTGTTAAGTCTTGAATTTGCAGATGGTTAGTCGAGAGTGCGAACAACTTCTTCGCGCGTAAAGATTTCGATGACATCGCCAGGGCGGATATCTTCGTAATTTTCGAACGCCATACCACATTCCTGACCTGACGGCACTTCGGACACTTCGTCCTTGAAGCGCTTGAGCGTCTTCAATGTGCCTTCGTGGATCACAATATCGTCGCGCAGCAATCGTACACCAGCGGCGCGGCTTGCTTTGCCTTCGGTGACCAAACAACCTGCAACCTTGCCAACACCGGTCACTTTGAACACCTCTTTGATCGACGCATAGCCGATAAAATGCTCGCGGATTTCGTTGCTTAGCAAACCGCTTGCGGCAGCTTTTACATCGTCGACCATGTCATAGATGACCGAATAATACCGGATCTCCACACCCTTTTGGTTTGCTGTTGCACGGGCCGATGCATTGGCACGTACGTTGAAACCAATAATCGGCGCGTTCGATGCTTCGGCCAGACCAACATCAGTGTCGGTAATCGCACCAACGCCCGAATGCAGGACCCGTACACGAACTTCGTCGTTTCCGATTTTCTCCATCGCCTGAACGATCGCTTCGGCAGAACCTTGAACGTCGGCTTTGTTCAGCAATGGCAACTCGGACACATCCGCGTCAGCCTTGGCATTTGCCATCAACTGTT